>JAFAUR010000301.1 GCA_019243205.1 Acidobacteriaceae bacterium
GCTGATGAGTGCTCAGCAGATTAAGCAGAGCTTTGAACAGGCAAACAGCGGGTTGCCCGACGGAGCCATCGGGATGGTATGTCGCAATGGCTATCTGAATGAATTGGAAATCTGTTTTTCCAAGGATTCAGATCCCAAACCAATGGCTTGCCCAAATCCTCCTTCGGCCTGTCCGGTTCGAACCATCAAGATACCGCCGGTTCGCTGACCGGCAGGCAATCGGCCCAAATTACTGATATCCTAAAGGTTCGGGCGGACTCTTCCGCCCGCAACCCACCCCGGTACAAGAATTGAAAATCGGATTTGTAAGTCTTGGCTGTCCGAAGAACCTCGTTGACACCGAAGTGATGATGGGACAGTTGGTTGCCGACGGGCACGAACTGACACCGCAGGCCTCTGAAGCAGACGTCATCGTCGTCAATACCTGCAGCTTCATCGATCCGGCCAAACAGGAGTCCGTGGACACCATCCTCGAAATGGCCGAGTACAAGAAGTCCGGGAAAGCCCAGCGGCTGGTTGTCGCCGGCTGCCTGGTTGAGCGGTACCGGGCGGACATTCAGAAGAATATTCCGGAAGTTGATGCGGTCCTGGGTACCAACGAGCTCGTCAAGATCACCGCGTTATGCGAAGGGCTGACCCCCAAAGAGGAAACGCCAGCGCCGTATCTGTACCACGATCTGACAGCTCGTGTGTTCACAACGCCTCGCCACTCCGCGTACATAAAAATTGCGGAGGGATGCGATCACCCCTGCTCGTTTTGCGTGATTCCCCAGTTTCGGGGACAATTCCGAAGCCGGCGCTTCGAGAGCGTGGTCAGCGAAGCGAAAAGGATGTTCGCGGCAGGATCGCGTGAGGTCAACTTGATCGGGCAGGACACGACCTGCTACGGCGAGGACCTCGGACTCAAAGACGGTCTTGCGGAGTTGCTTGCCCGCTTGGCTGAAATCCCGACGGAACTGCCAAAATGGGTTCGTTTCCTGTATGCTTACCCGAATCGGGTCAGCCAGAAACTGTTGGACACGATCGCGGCGCATGAGTCACTAGTCAAATACATCGACATGCCGCTGCAGCACGCGAGCGCGTCGGTGCTGAAGCGAATGAAACGGGGAGCAAACGCGGACATCTTCCTTAAGCTTGTCGAACAAATTCGTCGCACCATCCCTGGCGTGGCGATCCGAACGAGTATGATTGTCGGTTTCCCAGGGGAGACCGATGCGGATTTCGACGAGCTTTGCCGGTTTGTGGAAACCGCTCAGTTCGACCGCCTCGGCGTGTTCTCCTACAGCGATGAGGAAACCAGCAAGAGCTTTGCCCTCGACGCAAAGGTGGACAAGCGCACCATTTACGCTCGTAAGCGCAAGCTCATGGCGCTGCAACGCAGTGTTTCGCTGAAGCGCAACAAACAGCTGATCGGTCGGGAGTTCCCGGTGCTGGTTGAAGGGCCATCCTCTGAGACCGATTTGCTGTGGCAAGCGAGGCTGTCGACCCAGGCGCCCGAAATCGACGGAGTCTGCTACATCAACGATTTCGGTACCGGCGCACCGCGCATCGGCGAGATGCGAACCCTGAAGGTCACCGAGGCCCACGATTATGACCTCGTGGGCGAACTGGTGGATGCCCCGGAGACCCGATACGAACCGGTTCAGACTGCCCCAAATCCGTTTCCGATTCTGACTTCCCGCCCCGAGCACACCGCCGTTCGATAATAGAGGTCGGGACGGTCTATGGCCGCAACTATACCCTGCCCGATCTGCAAGAAGCCGGTTCCGTTCGATGACCCGAACATGCCGTTCTGCAGCGATCGTTGCCGGTTGCTCGATCTTGGCAATTGGGCCGCGGAGAAGTATCGGATCGAAGGCGCCAAGAAGGACGCATTGGACGATTTGGAGGAGAGCGAGCCTGTCGAAGGTTCGCGACAGTGAAGCGGCTCGCTGTTCTGCTTGCAACCTGGTGGGGTTGTGGGTATTTTCCGGTCGGTCCCGGAACGATCGGCTCACTCGCGGCGATTGCGATCGCAGTACTGATCCATTTCTATACGGGGGCGGGCCGGGTCATCCTCCTGCTGCTCACACTTCTGTTGGTCCTCCCGGCGGTCTGGGCTTCGGGTGAAACGGCCCGGAAATATCGGCTAAAAGATCCGGGGATCGTGGTGATTGACGAGGTTCTGGGTCAATGGGTGGTCCTCCTCGGTGCCACGGCCCTGCGACCCGGAAGCTTCGTTCTAGGGTTCATCCTTTTCCGGGTATTCGACATTTGGAAGCCCTGGCCGGTGCGAAATCTGGAGAGCCTTCCTGAAGGAATTGGTATCGTCGCCGACGATTTAGCGGCGGGCGTGTATGGAGCGCTTATCTTGTATATAGGCGGGGCGTTAAGAATCTATTGAATATGGCGAATCAACAGAGGGCCGCAAATATCGGGGACGGCAGGCCGAAGATCGATAGCGTAGAGCCGGCGGCCGCGATTGTCGGAGGTGAGCTGCACATCCGGGGAAGCCACTTAGCTGCGGGCGGAAGGCCGTCCGTTCGTCTTGGTGATCAATCGGCGCATCTGGTCGTTGCAGGCGATTCCTACATCATCGCGAGAGTGCCTGATTCCGCGATGGTCGGCGAAGTGGTCGTCACGTCTGGCGAGATGGAAAGCGAGCTGGGTGAGACTCACATCGGCGTCCAGATTGCCGACAGCCTGCACCCTGTTGCAAACCCGGCGATTGACCGGGACGGAAGCGTTTACAGCACTTTCAGCGGATCCCGAGGCCAAAAATCCCCGGTTTCGATTTACAAGATCGACGCGAACTATAATTCGAAACCCTTCGTTACGGACCTGATGAATCCGACGGGCCTCGCTTTCGATCGGGACGGATTCCTCTATGCCTCGAGCCGGTACGACGGGATCGTCTATCAAATCAACTCAACCGGCAACATGTCGGTGTATGTGGAAGGAATGGGTGTCGCGACAGGTATCGCCTTTGATCACGATGAGAACCTGTATGTGGGAGACCGCAGCGGGACGATTTTCAAAATCAGCCGATCCAGGCAGATCTACGTTTTTGCGACTCTCGAACCTTCCATCGCGGCCTACCATCTTGCGTTCGGCCCTGAGGACGAATTATTCGTATCTGGACCGACTACTTCCAGTTTCGATTCGGTGTACCGCGTCAATAAAGCCGGCGAAGTGAGTGTGTTCTATCGTGGCTTGGGACGCCCGCAAGGTCTGGCCTTCGACGCGGATGGCCGGCTGTACGTGGCTGCCTCTCTGGGCGGCCGTCGGGGGATCATCAGGATCGATCGAAGTGGTAAGCCGGAGCAATTCCTTTCAGGGCCCGGCTTGGTCGGCCTCGCTTTTGCGCCTTCGCGATCCATCGTCCTCGCGACCCACAATGCTCTGTACCGGGTGGATGCGGATATTGCCGGCTTGCAGCTTTAACCTTCCGTAGTGCCACGGCATCCAGATGAAATCGGCCGAAATCATTGCGGTTGGTTCGGAGCTCCTTACTCCACAAAGGGTTGATACGAATTCGCTGTACGTGACCGAGCAGCTGAACCTGCTTGGGGTCGAAGTAGTTCGTAAGCAGGTGATTGGGGATGACCGAGACCGTTTGACGGAAGCAATTCGCGTTGCAGTTGATCGTTCTCATATCGTGGTGCTCATCGGCGGGCTCGGTCCGACAGAAGATGATGTCACGCGCGATGCGGTGGCTGCCGCGCTGGGTCGTACTCTGCGACTATCGCTGGAACAGGAGTCGGTTCTGATTGCCCGGTTCCGGCAAATCAATCGGCCGATGGCAAAGAACAATCTGCGCCAGGCGTACCTGGTCGAGGGCGCTGAGGCTTTGCCGAACCCTCACGGCACGGCACCCGGCCAGTACATGTCAACGAATCGTGGCGCTTTGGCCATGCTGCCCGGTCCGCCGCGTGAGATGAAGCCGATGATGAAGGAGCAGTTGCTTCCAAGGCTTCGTCACGTTGTGCCTCCTTCTGTGATTCGGGTCCGAAATTTCCGGGTCACGGGTATCGGGGAGTCCGACCTGGACACTCTTATCGCTCCCGTCTACACCAAATACACGAACCCAGCCACGACGGTGCTCTCCGCGCCAGGCGATCTGTTTGTGCAATTGAGGGCAACAGGATCCACCGAAAAGGAGGCCGATGCTCTGCTTCGTGAGGTGGGCAACCCCATTGCGGAATTGCTGGGCGAAAAAGTATATTCCGAGAATGCCGATGAGCCTCTTGAAGCGGTGATCGGCCGTTTACTTCGGAAGCAGATTGCGACTGTTTCGGCCGCTGAGAGTTGCACGGGAGGTCTGATTGCCGGTCGCCTCACTGAGCAGGCGGGCAGCTCGGATTTTTTCCTCGCCGGGTATGTGACCTATAGCGACGATCAGAAAACAAAAGTTTTGAATGTACCGGCTGACGTGATTGCGAAGCACAGTGCCGTGAGTGAGGCAGTAGCCACCGCCATGGCAGAGGGCGCCAGGAAACTCAGCGGTTCAACCTATGCGGTTTCAACTACGGGCTACGCGGGGCCGACGGGCGGAACGGATTATGATCCGGTTGGCACCGTGTATATCGGGCTTGCTGCTCCGGCCAAAACGGAAGTTGTTCGCGCGCGGTATGGTGGCGATCGCTATCGAACGAGGGCGCTGGCAACCCAGGCGGCACTCGATCTGCTTCGGCGGCGCCTCTTTAAGGCGTGATACTTAGTGCGATGGAGAGGTGAAACTGATCGACGGGAATTCTCCGCCGTTTGCTTCCGTTGCCTTCGTCGAAGCGTCCACGTCAATCTGGGAAAGCGGGATTCGCTTTGCAGGGTGGCTGCTGAAATCCCAGAAACTTCCGTTCATCACTGCGTAGTTCTGAACCTGAACCTGCACGCCGCTGCGTAGTACGAGTGTTACCGGGGGCGGAGGCGGCTCGGGCGTCGCCTGCGCAGTCGCCTCCGGCGGCTGGAATTGAGGCTGTTGTGCGTTTTGCTGGTTGTTCTTCAACTCCTCAACTTGAGCACTCAAACGCGCAAGCTGCTGGCCTAACGCTTCCTGAGCCATCAGCGATGCCTGTGCGTCTGAACCTTCTGGAGGATAATCGGGCCCCGGGCCGTAATCCTCCGGAAACGGTGAACCGGAATCAAAGAAGGGATAGTAATACGGGGCTGCTATGTAACTGAAAGGCAGGGTCGGGTACGCGCGATTGTAGCGGCCGTAGTTAGAGCGATGTCCATAGTTGCCGCCGTTATAACCGTAGGCACCGTATCCGCCGTTAAAGGTGCTCCTGGAATTGTACGCACCGGGACGAATGCCGGTGTAAGCGGCTGCGGGCGGGTTTAGCCCTGTCGGAGGAGCATAACCGGGTGCAACCGGATAGGGACGTCCACCCGCGGCTGTGGGTGCTGCGACGCCCAGTCCAATTGATGGACGCGTGCTCAATCCAATCTGGGCGAAGAGACAGCTTCCAGTGAGGGCGGCCAGAGTGGTCAAGTGCGAGATTCGAATCCAAAGCATCGTGTGCCGCCTCCTCTGTCTATAAGGTAACGCGTTTACGGCCGCCACAAATTTAGACGCACGGGGCGATAGTTTGGAATTCAGATTGGTCGTACTAAGAACGCTTCCTGGCACTCGCCGCTACAATGAGAGTTCCCATGCGTATTGCTCTGGGGCAGATCAATAATACGGTCGGAGATCTGGATGCGAACGCGGCCAAGATTCTCGATTTCTCCCGCCAAGCTGAGCGCGCAGGAGCGGAGGTTGTCGCTTTTCCTGAACTCGCGCTAACAGGCTATCCGCCTCGCGATTTGGTGGAAAAGCACTCGTTTCTGGACAGAACAGAACAGACGCTGAAGAGGCTAGCGCAGGATTCCGCAGGCTTGAACCTTGCAGTGATCGTAGGTTTCGTCGCGCGTTCGGCGCCCGACTCGGCGATCAAGGCACAAAACGCGGCAGCTGTCATCGAAGGTGGGCGCATTGTTTTCCGCCAAAACAAGATGCTGCTGCCCACCTACGACGTGTTTGACGAGGCCCGTTACTTCGAGCCTGCATTCTGCCAAAACCTGTGCACGATACGAGGCAAGAAGGTTGCGCTTGTCATTTGTGAGGACGCCTGGAACGACAAGCAATATTGGCAAAGGCAACGCTACCGTCGAGACCCGGTGGAAGAACTCGCATCCAGAGGCGCGGAACTGATTATCAGCATCAATGCTTCCCCCTGGAACATCGGGAAACGCAAACAGCGGAAAGAGATCTTCGAGGCGATCACACGCAGGTTCTCGCTCCCGGTTGCCTACGTTCACATGGTCGGGGGTAACGATCAACTCATTTTCGACGGATCGAGTTTCGGGATGGACGCCAACGGTCGGGTTTGCGCGAGGGCGGGCTCATTTGCTGAAGACTTGATTATCTTCGATCCCGATACCGGCGAGGGCGATGACCACTCAAATAACCTCCTCGGCGATGAGGCAACTTACGAAGCTCTTGTCCTGGGCACCCGAGACTATATCCGTAAATGCGGTTTTCGCAGCGTTCTTATAGGGCTGAGCGGCGGCATCGATTCAGCTCTGGTCGCCACTCTGGCGGTGGATGCTGTTGGAAAAGAGAATGTGACCGGAGTGGGCATGCCCGGACCTTACTCTTCCGAGGGCAGCGTCGCCGATGCGCGCTCTCTCGCTCACGATCTGGGCATCCGCTTTGAAATTATTTCGATCGATTGTGGCTACCGCGCAATGATGTCCACCTTGCAGCCGCTGTTTTCCGGCTATAACCCGGACACGACGGAAGAGAACCTGCAATCCCGATTGCGCGGCGTTACCTTGATGTCGCTGTCAAACAAACTTGGTTACCTGGTTTTGACGACGGGCAACAAGAGTGAGATCGCGGTGGGATATTGCACTCTCTACGGAGACATGTGCGGAGGACTCGGAGTGATTAGTGATGTTCCGAAAACAATCGTTTATCGGCTTGCGCGCGTAGCAAACAATCGATATGCCCGGCGCGGGCTGCATTCTCCAATTCCCGAAAGCACATTAACTAAACCGCCGTCTGCAGAACTTCGGCCTGATCAGAAGGATACCGATAGCCTTCCTGAGTATCCGGTTTTGGATGCAATCCTCGAGCGCTACATCGAGTGCTATCAAAGCGTCCCGGAGATTGCTGCTGCTGAGAACATTCCAGAGGATCTGGTCCGCGACATTGTTCGAAAAGTGGACCGCAACGAGTACAAACGCCAGCAGGCCGCGCCGGGACTGAGAATCACCTCCAAAGCTTTCGGCATTGGCCGCCGGTTTCCGATCGCACATCGATTCACTGAATGAAAACAATCCCCGTTCTGTCCCTCGCTGTTTTGGGAACGCTGTTGCTGCAGGAAGGCGCGACAGTGCGGCAGCCGTCAGACCGGGTTGGTCCGCTTCAAGATGGTGGCTTCCTGCTTAATAGCGGCTGGACGATTAGGCCCGCGGGGGAGCAAGTCCCAGTCGACACTTTTCCGATGAGCAGTGCCGTCTCGACGAACGGACGATGGCTGCTCGTTTTGAACGGCGGCTACAATCCTCCGACCATAAGCGTCATCGAGGTCGCGACGAAGCATCAGGTAAAACGGACACCTATTCCCGATGGATGGCTGGGGCTCGCCGTGGCGCCGGGCGGAGACAACGTCTACGTAGGAGGAGGAAGCAAGGCTGTCGTTTATGAATTGCGGTTAAATCCCGACACAGGAGAACTGACCAGACAGCGCGAGTTCCGTACTGTCCAGGATCCTGCCAAGGCAGCTGCCGCTTTCATCGGCGATGTGGCGCTTTCTCCGGACGCGCATTTGTTGTATGCCGCGGATCTTGCCGATGACAGTATCGCCGTTGTGAACCTGCAATCCGGAATGCTGATCGACAATTGGAAAACAGGGCGCCGGCCGTACCGGATCCTGGTCTCACCCGGCGGACGAAGACTCCTCGTCACGAGTTGGGCGGAAGGAGTAATTTATCAGCATGACGCGAACGCGGGAACGCTTATCGGGAAGACCCGCGTAGGGCCTCACCCCACAGACATGCTGTGGCTGAATAAGCCATTTTCCGGGGGCAATGAGTCGAGTTACTCCGGAAGGCTGTTTGTGGCCGCCGCGAACACAAACAACGTCTTCTCGTTCGGCATTGCGAGCGACGGCCAACTGAACGGTCTCGAGACGATTAATGTATCTTTGACACCCCTTCAGCCGCTTGGAATGACGCCTTCGGCCTTAGCCGCCGATTCGCGTGGCACGCGCGTCTACGCCGCTTGCGCGGATGCGAACGCGATTGCAGTCATCGACATAGCAGGGGAGCACAATCAGCTGCTTGGATTCATTCCTACCGGGTGGTATCCCACCGCTGTCCGCGTGTTGGAAAAAAACCAGCTTCTCATCCTGAACGGAAAAGGTCTCGGCAGCCATCCCAACGCGAAGGGCCCAAATCCCTCGCTGAAAGCCGCGACTGTCGATGAGGGAAACGCGATTCCCGGAACGGAATACGTCGCCCAGATTCAGACCGGCACGGCTGCTTTCGTGCAGATCCCCGACGAGACTCAATTATCCGCTTTCTCCGATACCGTGATGAAAAACTCGCCGTATCGAGACGCCACCATCTATGGACCCGTCGAGGATTCGCAGCTCGCTTACTTTGCGAAAACCGAAGGGCACCCGTCTCCGATTCAGCACCTCATTTACATCATCAAGGAAAACCGAACCTATGACCAGGTATTTGGTGATCTAGCGGAGGGGAATGGAGACAAGTCACTCAACCTTTTCGGCGAGAAGATCACTCCCAATCAACACCAGTTGGCTCGCGATTTCATCCTCTACGACAATTTTTACGAGAACGCCGACGTCAGCGCCGAGGGCCATAACTGGGCGTCAGCTGCCATTGCGCCGGATTACACCGTGAAACTCTGGCCTAGCGAATACGCGCATCGCCGTAAGACGTACGACTTCGAGGGCGGGGAGCCTGCCAACTCTCCACCCGCCGGGTACATCTGGGACAACGCAATTCAAGCCGGTCTTACCGTTCGGGACTACGGCCAATGGGTCACAAATCTGCCTCGCGAGAAGGTAACCGGCTCTCAGCAGATCCAGAGTGTGAAAGACCCAGTGCTGCGCGATCGCGTCGATCTCAATTTTCGAAGTTTCGATCTTACCTACCCTGACGTGGATCGTGCGCGAGAGTTCATTAGAGAGTGGAAAGAGTTCGATGCGAAATCCGATGCTCCCAATCTGCTAATCGTGCGGCTTGGAAACAACCACACCGAGGGGACTCGCGCGGGAGCGCTGACTCCATTCTCACTGGTTGCCGACAACGACTATGCGCTTGGAATGCTGGTTGATGCCGTTTCTCATAGCAAGCTCTGGCCGACGACAGCTATCTTCGTGATCGAGGATGACGCGCAGAACGGACCTGATCACGTCGATTCTCATCGCGCACCGGCGCTCGTGATCTCTCCCTTTACTCATCGCGGCATCGTGGATTCCGCGATGTACAACCAGGCCAGTGTGCTGCGGACTATGGAGTTGCTTGGGGGCCTTCGTCCAATGACGCAGTTCGATGCCGCGGCGAAACCAATGCTGGGTACGTTCAGCCGGCAGCCTGACACCCGTCCCTACACCGCGCTTCCCCCCCAAGTGTCCCTGACGGACCGAAATCCTGCGAACGGTCCCGGAGCGAAACAGTCAGCGCTCATGGACTTCTCCGACGCGGATAGAGCAGACGACGACGAATTGAATGCAGTCTTGTGGCGTGCCCTCAAGGGCACCGAGCCTCCGGCGCCGGTCAGGAGCCGCTTCGTTCTACACTGAGGCTTGAGCCGAAGGCTAGGCCAGCATTTCCTCATACGCGACAGTATTCTCGAACGGCTAGCCGAAGCTGCTTGCGGGCGGCATACCCCACAGGTGATCGAAATCGGCCCGGGCAAGGGGGCGCTGACACGCCATCTGTTGCCGCGCACGGATGCCCTGCACGCGATTGAGCTTGACGGTTCGCTCGCGGCGGAAATGCAGTCGAAGTTCGCAAGCGAATCGAAGCTGCGCATCCATCATGCAGACGTCCTCGAGACCGACCTCGCGCAGTGGGGAAACGCAGTGATAACGGGCAATCTTCCTTACTACATCACCTCTCCCATACTTGAAAAGTTTCTGCGTCTTGATCATCGCTTCGATCGGGCGGTGTTTCTCATGCAATTGGAGGTTGCTGAACGGCTGCTTGCCTCGCCCGGTACTCGCGCGTACGGGTTTTTGAGCGTCGCGACTCAGCTGGTCTGTCGGGTGGAACTCGTCTGCCACGTTCCCCCCGCCGCTTTCCGTCCGCCGCCGAAGGTGGACTCGGCTGGTGTACTGTTCGAACGGAAACGGGAAAGGATTCCCGGTCTGGCGGAGATCCTGAGATTTGCTGGTCACTGTTTCGCACACAAGCGGAAAACTTTGCGTAACAACTTGCGTCCTTTTTATGGCGAGCTGATCGACCGTCTTTCCGAGGCTAGCCTAAGAGCTGAGCAACTGCCGGCTGAACGCTTTGTCACTATGTACTCAGAACTAGAGGCGGCAAAGGAAAGCAGTAACCCTTTCGTACACTGAGAGTTCATGATCAGGGCCCGATTCGCGCCTTCCCCGACCGGCTATTTGCACATCGGAAGTGCACGCACATTTATTTTTAATTGGCTGTACGTTCGCAAGCACAAAGGCACGATGGTGCTCCGCATCGACGATACCGATGTGGATCGCAACAGTGAGGCTTCGCTTCAATCCATATATGAAGGTCTGCACTGGTTGAATCTCGGCTGGGATGAATGCTACAGGCAATCAGAGCGCCTGGACTTACACCGGAAGCTAGCGTTCAACTTACTCGAAAGAGGCCTTGCTTATCGCGATTTCAAACCCGCCGCGGCAGATCTGGAAGAGAAGGGTCACGGTGATGGACCATGGCTGTGTAATCCAGAAATGCGAGCTCTGTCCCGAGAAGAAAGCGATCGCCGCGCTGCGGGCGGCGAACCCTTTGTTATTCGCTTCCGTGTTGAGCGGGACCCAGCTTATGAAATCAACTTTGTGGATCAGGTTTATGGTCCTCAGTCGAAATTGACTGCTGATATCGAAGATTTCGCCTTATTGCGAAGCAACGGGATGCCGACATATCATCTGGCTTCTTGTGCTGACGATATCGATCTGAACATAACTCACGTGATCCGCGGGCAGGATCACTTAACGAACACCTTCAAGCATATTCTGATCTTCAAGGCTACGGGTGCGCACGTGCCGCACTTCGCTCATCTGCCGTTACTGATTGCCCCCGATGGCGCTAAGTTATCCAAACGCAAGCATGGCCCGGTGGTCAGCGTTACCACCTATCGCGATCAAGGTTTTCTGGCCGCCGCCTACATCAACTTCTTGTGTTTGCTTGGCTGGTCGCCTAAAGACAATCGAGAGCAGATGACTCTTTACGAGTTGACCACGGCCTTCAGTCTGGAGGGGGTGCATCGCAGCAACGCAGTGGTGAATTTCAGTGATACGGATCCGATCGACCCGAAAGCGTTGTGGCTGAATTCTCAACACTTGCGCACGATGCCGATCGAGAGTCTCGCTCCGGTTGTCGCGCAATGGTTGAAGGATAACGGCTTGAGCCGCTACGGAGACGAGGCGTTTTTTGCTCACGTCGTCGATACCATTCGAACTCGCTATGCCACCCTGCTCGATTTTTCAACTAAAGGCCGGGCCTATTTCGCCGACGACTTCGAGATCGAGCCTCAGGCACTCGAAAAGCTGAACGTACCTGGTGCCCGCGAGTTACTGCATGAACTTGCCGACCGCCTCGAAGCACAAAACGAGTTCACTGAAGCGAGCGTGGAAGCGACCTTGCGAAAGCTCGCCGAGGAGCACGGAGTTAAAGCCGGCGTCCTCATCAACGCGAGTCGCGCCGCTTTGACGGGCCAGTCGGTCGGCCCCAGTGCTTTCGCGGTGTTTGTCTGTATCGGCCGCGAGCGTACAATCAATCGGTTGAGAAGGGTCTGACTTGCCACCCACTGTTCTCGGTTTAGGTGGGTTGCTGAGCGATCCTGCCTGCTGTGTCATCAGGAACGGCGAGTTGGCGTCCGCGATAGAGCAGGCGAAAGTTTCTCGTCAGGATCGTCCTGGAGAATTCCCCGATGAGGCGCTGTCACTCGCATTGGAAGTAGCGGGTCTGAGTCAACGGGACCTAGACATTGTTGCGGTCGCCCGTCCTTTTACGAAAGGCACGGAGAGCGAGGCCCAACTCCGCCTCCGGGCACGATTCCCGACAAGCGAAATCGTTGTCGTCGAGCACCACCAGGCACATGCTGCCTCGGCTTACTATCTGTCCGGATTTGATTCCGCGGCTGTGCTTACGGTCGACCGCGCCGGCGATTACCGTTCCGCGGTGCTCTTTCGTGGCGAGGACAACCGTCTCACTCCCGTCCGCGAGTTGTATTTTCCCGATTCGCTGGGTGACCTGTTCAACCGGGTCACTGAGCTTCTCGGCTACAACGCGCGCTCGGACGAACACAAAGTGCAGTGGCTCTCCGCTTTCGGCGAGCCCCGGTTCCAGCACGTCTTTCAGAAGATCCTGGGAAAAAACAACTCAGGCTGGCCGCAGATAGACCGTGCGTTCATCGACTCGGATCGTCTTGTCGAAGGCGGGTTCAGCGCCCGTTTCTACCAGGAATGCGGCTTCGATGCGAGTGAGCCGTTACCGGAATCGGCAAGAGCCGACTTGGCTGCAAGTCTGGAGCGTGCAGTTTGCGACAGCATCATAAAGATGCTTGGCCCGGCGCAGCGCGTTTGTATCGCCGGGGGGCTCGCCATGAATGCGATTCTGATCTCGGCCCTGGAGAAGTCCTTCCGCGATGTTTTCGTTCAGCCGGTGGCGGGTAATGCCGGAACGTCGCTAGGGGCCGCACTCTACGCCTGGCACAATCTGGCGGACCAGACCGCAAGAGTACCGTTCCGGACTCTTTGCCTGGGCCCAGCTTATTCACCGCACGAGATCAAGCGGGTTCTCGAAAATTGCAAGCTTCGGTTCCGATTTCTCGTAACTGAGAACGAGTTGATCGGAGAAGCTGTGCGCGCATTGAACGAGAACAAGATCGTCGGATGGATGCAGGGACGCATGGAGTTTGGCCCCCGCGCATTGGGCCATCGGAGCATCCTGGCCTCTCCCTTGAATCCATATTCGACAGAAAACCTGAATATCTATATCAAGCATCGAGAGATCTTCCGAAAATTTGCCGCGTCAGTACCGGCGGAAGTCGCTTCAGAGTATTTCGAAGTTGGTCCGAATGCCCGGTTTCTGGCGACAGTCGGCCGGATTAGACCCAGGTATCGAGAAACCTTCTCGGCGGCTTTATTGGGGCCGGATATGATACGGGTCCACACGGTAGATCGCGAAGAAACTCCGCTGTATCATGCGCTGCTGACCAGGGCCGGCGAACAGACTGGCTTCCCGGTTTTATACAACACCAGTTTCAATCTCTTCGGAGATCCACTTGTCTGCACACCCCGCGACGCGGTTCGCAGTTTCTACTCTTCGGGCATTGACGACCTGTTCGCCGGGAATTTCCACCTCGAAAAGTAACCTGGGGTTACGGCCTTCCTTTGAAGTAAGAGGCCATGCTTCCCTCAGCAACACCCAAAGCCCGGGCAAGTTCTACCTTTGCGATGTTGTATTGATATTGGGCCGAGATCAGGTTTTCATTCGCTTCCGCGACCGACTGCTGCGCTTGGACGACCTCCACTGTATTGGTAACGCCGGCGGCAAACCGGTCCTGAGACTGCTTCTGCGTCTGGTCTGCCAGAACTATGTTCGATTGCGCCACGTCCACCTGCTGGCTGGAGGATTTCAAATCGAGTAGGGCGCTTCGCACCTCGTAATCGATCTGGCCGCGCAGATTCTCCATTTCGTTTCTGCGGTTGCGCAATTCCGCATCGCCCTGCAGAATGTCGCCCTTGATTCGCCCGCCGTCGAAGATGTTGAACTGCAATGACGCGGTTGCGTTGAAAACGCCATGAGAATTTGTGAAGAGGTGAAGACCCTCATCTCCGTAGTAGCCGCTTAGCGTCACTGACGGATATCGTTCCGCCTTGGCCGCGCGAAGCGTGAACTCGGCTGCAACTACTCGAGACTTTGCCGCCTGAAAATCCGGACGGCTGTCATAAGCTTTCGCAAGGGCCTCTTTCAGCGACATGGTTTCCAGCGGTACCGAGGGTGAGGGATCCGCAACCGTAAAATCCTGTCCGGGAGGCAGACCGATGATTCTTCCAAGCGCCAACTTATCCTTGTCGAATTGGTTCTGTACAGCGACAAGATTCTGTTGCCGCTGCTTCAGTTCCACCTGAGAGCGGAGAACGTCGATTCCGATAGCAGTACCGGCTTCATGTCGTCTCTGAGCGTTTACATAGACAGCCATATCGGCATCAATCTCTGCCTGCGTCGCGGTTATGCGCGCAGCGTCGGCAGTAACTTGCAGGTAGGCGTCGCCCACAGCTTGCACGACAAGATCTCGCGCATTCTTTACATCGAGTGCAGCTGCTTTTAGATTCTGCTTGGCAGATCTGAAATTGCTGATCGCGTTGTAATCGAAAACCGGCACCGTCGCACTCGCCTGTACGTTTTGGTAAGAATAAGGTCCCACAATCTTCGGAATCGTAAAACCTAAAGATGGGGGAGGACTCACCAAGAACCCGAGGGACTGCAGGTTAATTTGCTGCTCGGTCCAACTGACCTGCCCATTCACATTCGGCAGAAGCCCCGCAAGAGCCCGCAGTCTTTGGGCGCGGGCTTCCCGGTCCGATTCCTGATTTGTCAGCAGTCCCAGGTTGGCTCGCAGCCCCCGCTGAATGGCCTCGCTTAAGCTCAGCGCGATCGGAGTTGCAGATGCTGTGCCCTGCGGAACACTGCCCTGGAAGCTCTGGTCTCCTTGCATCGCAGCTGGAGTGATCTGCATCGACGCTGAACCACTTGCGCCCGATTGAGTGCTTCCCACTTGCGCCTGAGCGGAGATTCGCGAACTTGACAGACACAGACTGGCAAATAGAATCAGGGCGGACCGTGATCGTGCTTTACTCATGCACCTCGTCTTGCGGGGCAACCCCCGGCCAACAGCTTTGAATTCTCAAGGGTTCGATGCACGAACGCACTATTTTGAAGCATGCGCCTGCAAAAAATATTTAAGCCCTTAACTTTCTCAGGACGGCTGAATGTCTCACAGATTGCGTTTGAGAAACGAGCAGATCTCAAATCCGGTCAGATACTTGAACGGGAACTCTCCCATCGTGTAGTGGCCGCAAGGTAAGACCGCAACATCGTGTTTCCAATTGTGCCTGCGAGCTCCCTCGATCACCTGCCGCGACAGCCTCAAAGGGAATGTTGTGTCGTACCGCGTGTAGATGAATTTCGAGCGCTTGTTTTTGGCCGAATAGAGGTTCCAGTAACTCGGGGGACTAATGCAGAGCCACAGCTCTCGGAGCGTCTCGAGCGTGATCGAGCCCTCCAGCCCCTCACGGATGTGCCGCGTCGAAAGTCCCTCCCAGACAACGTCAGCGAAATACGTCGAACAGTGGTTGAATACGTTGACTCGGATGCGCTCGTCATGTGCGCTGGCGAGGAAGGCGTAGCAGGAGCCAAGGCTCGTACCAATGATGCCGAGGTCTTGATACCCCTGCGCTTCCAGCCAGTCGAAACAGCAGCGGGTGTCGATGACTGCCTGCCGGGTGGCGTCAATCGTTCTGCAAACGTTCGAAGACACCGCATAATCGGCGCGCGTCAGCCCGTCAGCCGTTCTTGAATCGTGGTAGGGAAGGCTCAATCTCAACGCGCTGATACCGAGCTTCTGCAATCCTGCGCAGAGCGCATTATGCTGCGGCAGCTTTGAATTCCAGTGCGGCAGCACCACCACAGCCTTGCGATTGCCATTACGTGCCGGAAACCACAGCGCGCGGACCTGGTTGTTCTCCGGGTAAGGCGTGGATACGGATGAGGTGAACTCGAGCGCCGATCCTTGCAGCCTGAAATCGTTTGGCTTTTCGTATCCAAAAAAGTCCTTGCTTGCCGCTATCGCGCATGCGTTGAGTTCTCTCACATACCCAATCGGGTCGTCCGAAGGGTGGATCTGATCTGCGCAGGGCCAGTTCCGGGTCCACTCCAAACCGTATTCAAACGGGCGGCGGATACGATCGGTTGCCCGCAGGCATAGCTCGTTTTCCCATTGGTACATCCATGTGCGATAACGATGCGCAACGGGGCGCAACAATCGTTTCATGTGACGGGTTCCAATTGGAAGACATGCGGCCTCGGCTTCGCAAGAGTGCGTTGTTCGGCTACAATCTCGTTCTCCAGTGCATCCAGGTCGCGTAGGGCTTCGCTGGCATGCGGGAAATCACTCTGTTGCAAGGGGACCTGAATGGTGCGCCAGCGTGCCTGATGCACATCAAGGTGCCTGACTGTAAGGTCGCGAACTGCCATCGCCTGTTTCGACATCGGCGTATCGAGCACGGCAAGATTGACGCCCTTTGCGAGTTCCTCATCGGTCCAGGAACCGACGTTTTGCCCATCGATGCTCAGGCGGTACTGGCCCGGCTTCAGTCCCGTAATCGTCAACGGTTGCTCGTTCAGCGACTCTGTTACGTCTGAACTCTTGATTGCCAGCCCCAGCGTTCCGTCCCGATCGCTTGCCAACATTTCGGAGAATGGAAGAGGTAGGGCTTCGTCGGTCTCGGTCCAGACAAAGGGCGAACCTGCATGCAAGTCCGTTATGGTCGTGAACTGCGCCGATTTCACCTTTCCGGCGCTTGCGTCGATGTTGACCAGCGATACCACCGGTCTCGCGTGCCAGGCCTTAAGCAACGCTTCCGCCATGATCAGATGTCCTGCAAGCCCAGGGTGTATACGATCCGGGATGATTTTTTGCGCAACTGCCACGTTTGCCGTGTTGGCCTGTTCCAGCACCGATACAACAGGTTCGTTCAGATCAGCGAAATCCAGTTTCGCGGTCGCCGCGTATCGTCGAATCCAGTCTGAGTAATTGACCAGGACGGCGTTGTATCCCGAAGGCGGCAGAGTAGCGGGTCGAGTCACATCATCGAAGGGCGAAGGGCCGATCGCCGTGATGCGAATCTGAGGGAATTCCTTCCGGGTCGATTGGACGATGTTCTCGTAACCGTCATAGAAAACTTTGTCATCGGCTGCCGTGTGCGACGCGTATTTCCCGTCGTTCATGCCTAGCATGATCGTCATGACCGACGGCTTGTAACTGAAGACATCGCGCTTGAGACGAATATCAATCGGGCCACCGCCGCCCCCGGTCACGCGGTCGCCTCCCCATCCCGAATGAACAAACTTCACCTGCAGCTCGCCATACCGCGTTACTGTATATAGCTCGGTCAGCATGGTGTAAAGGCGCTGGTCCGTGATGCTGTCCCCATAGAACACAACTGTGTCGCCGGAATGCAGGTAAAACTGCTCTGAACCGGCGGCTAGGGCCAGCGCGCATGTCAGCTGCAGGGTTAGAAGGAAGCGGAGTAAAGCACGTCGGCGGAGCATGTTCGCAAAATTTCAGTCTACCGGGTGAGCTCGAAAGGAAGCCTTTCGAACACGTGTCCTCACGCGGGTCTGACGATGGTTTCGCTGCCATCCGCACCGGCTACACACGCGGGCGTCAGCGGTGGACAACTCCGGAGCAGCGGGATCAGTCGGTCTCGCATTTCGCGTATGCTTCCGACACGTTCCGAAGGGAGCTCTGACGTGCATTTCTGCAGAAGATCCAGTAGATCTGTCGGAGTCTGTCCGGGTATTGGCCAGCGTAAAGATTCTCGGAGCCACAGTTTCGATGCACCATACACGGGAGGCTTCCTGTTCGTCAAAACCTCGACGGCCATTATCGCCATCGAGTACACATCCGTGCGCCCGTCCACGGGCGCTCCAGATCGCTGTTCGGGCGACATGTAGCCGAACGTTCCTACGACCCCCTCTTCGGTAGTGAGTTGAGGTCCGAGCGCATTACGTCCCACGTGCAGTTTGGCAAGGCCAAAGTCGAGCACGGTGATTTTTTCTCCCCCACCCGTGTCTGAAACCAGCACATTCTCGGGTTTCAGATCGCGATGAATCACACCACTCGCATGAGCAGCTGCCATGGCATCACAAAGCTGATCGAACCAGACGGCTGCTCTTGCCGGCAAAATTTGCTTCGCGCTTGCCATCTCGGCTCGCCAGGAACGTCCCGGAACGAACTGCATTACAAGGTAAGCGCCTTCCCCTCTCAAGGTTCCGAAATCGTAGATCGCGACGATGTTCGGGTGCTCCAGACGAGCGGCCGCGCGCGCTTCCCGTTCAAATCGTCGCAGCGCGGCATTGTTTCCGAACAGCCGGCCCATCATGACCTTTACGGCCACTTGCCGGTCAAGTCGCACGTCGTGTGCCTCGTAAACAGCTCCCATCCCGCCAGCGGCGATGCGACGGTCTAACCGGTATTTGCCATCGATCAATCGTTCGACCGGAAGCGTGAACCCAAGTCCGCTGCCATCGGCTTCGCAGTGCGTTGCCGGCCCTGAATAGCACCGTCCGCATTCGAGACACTCGAGAACAAGTTGAATGTCTTGCCGGTCGAGTCTCGCCAGGACCTCTACCCGGACTCTGCCCTCTTCGCGCACTTTGTCTCTCAGGGCCACCATTTCCAGAACGAGAGCGGCCTGTGTTGCCACCGCCTGAAGTAGAGTACGGTCGCGGCTTGAATACGGCTCTTCCGATTTCTTTTCTCCCAAGAGCATTACGCCCAGCAGCCGACCGCCGATTGTGCTGATTGGGATCAAAACCGTCCGCTCCCAATCGAAATCGCAAACAGAGGCACGGTCCTCAAGCGCACTGGCGATTTCAGAGAACGTCATAGCGGAACGGTGCGAGTGCAACAGCTCCTGCACCCGCTCATTCAGCAGACCCCGAAACTGTAGCGCAAGAGGCGATCCGACCGGGTAGCCCACCGTGAATGTCCCCGCCGGATCTTTTCGGAATAACACGCAAAGGCTAGAGGGTTGCAGGCTGCTCTGGATGTGATCGGAGATGACTTTTGCCACTTCATCGGCGCTTTCTGCTGATTGCATTTCATCGACCACCTGCGACAGAATCACCTCTTCCTCGTAAGCCGACCGGAAGAATTTTCTATCAACCCACTGATTTAGGGTTTTCCGATAACGCAGACTGATGGCAGCGCTGCAGAAAACCAAAAGGTAAAACCACCGCGTCTTGTGAAACAGGAAGTCCTGCAAGGGCTCTTGGGGATGCAGAACAAGGTCAACCACAATCGCGATCAGCGGCAAATATAGAATGATCCGCAGCACATTCCTCGCGAGAAGGTATTGCAAGCCTTTGCGAATTGCGACGCGAATGCCCAACACTTTGTATTTGAGAATTGCGTAAGTCAAGGTTATGGGAACTAAGGCTGTCAGCACGGATTCGGTCGGGTCCAAGATTGCCTGCGTTTTCCCGGCGACGGAAGAGAGATGCATGCTGGCCAGAATTGTCAGAACCAGTGCTTCCAATGCGATTGGCAGAACGGCTAGAATAATTCCGACTGCTACCCATCGGAGTCGCCTGCGTGCCACAGGATCCGACAAGCGCACATAATTTCGCAGAAGGATGACCGGTACTGCGAGAAGCACCAGGCCTTGCAGGACGTTGAAGGTCGAGGACTGCCATGCTTCTAATGTCGAGAGCGGTAGCCAGCTTGGCAGAAGTGCCGAACGACTTGGCAGGTCCAGCAGGTCGGCGATCACTGGGCACAGCCCAATTGCAAGGACCGCCACGGCAACCGAGTAGAGAAGTGCGCGCGCGAGGCGCAGAAATCTCGGTTGGAGCATCGGCTGTGGAAATCGCATCGCGAAATCAAACGCCACCGCCAGTTCCAGTGGCCGCCAAGCCCGAATTTCAAAAATGCTGATAAGCCAGAGCGGAAGGCCCGACACGGGCGGTCGAAATGGCCAGAGCACAACGGCCGTGTAAGTCCGTGCCGTAACCAGGAAAAAGAAAAACGCGATTTGTGCAACCGAGTAGTCAGGGCGGGCACTGCCGATCCAAATCGCTACGACCAGGTTGATCAACGCCAATAGAACGTATGCATAGTCTTCCCATCGCAAAGCTGGCCGGAACCAGAGCGGAAGAGACAAGTTCAACGGCGCTCGACCGGTCGAAACAGCAATGACGTAAGTGGCGCCCGCTGCAACAAGCGACCGCAAATGCAAGTTGAGAGCATGATCTGACCGAGCAACGCTCAGTACCCGTTCGCCGGCATGCAGCTTCCCGAATGCCGGGCCGCGCTTGTCAATGGTAGCTACTACACATTGATCGCCTCGAAAGGCAACATCCCAGCCGAGGGTGGTGGGAATACCTTGATGCACGATCATCCCGTAAACGGCGAGCACCCACATGGCCGTGACGACGAGCGCAGGAGGGATTGCGAACCACGCGAAAAGACGCGCTTTCCACCTATCGTGTGGTGCTGGTTGCAGGTACCCTGCCGATCCAGTTCCAGACGAAGTAGGCGAAGATTTCGCGCCGCGCGGCGAACTCATAACTCCTCGGCACAAGGCTATCCCATTCCGCAAGGACCTGCGCGCCTCGGCGGGCTAACCTCGAGATAAATTTAAAGCGCTGTTCGTCTGAATAATCTCGCAGAACGTTCGGTTCGTTTCTCTCCAGGTCCATTGCATAGTCGGCAATGTCGTCTACGGCTCCGAAGACACAGCCCAGACGATAAAGCCACCTGAGATAACTGACATCGGCGCAGGCAGGCAAGCCCATCGTCACAAACGGTAGGGCGCTTTTTCGCAGCCAGACGCGAAACGGGAGATCAGGGCGGGAGCTTACGCTGTGCGCCTCAGCTTCGAACATACGTCGAATCGCCTCATTGATTGTCGGCGAAAGGGGGCGGTCTAATCCCAAGTCCGCCAGTCGCTTCCGATAGCAACGCATCAAACGGTCGACGGTCGATTCAGAGGCGCCCAATCCGTGTTCAAACAACGGAACGACCTCCGAGACGGACAGCCCGCTTTCGAGGAGCCTGTCACATGCGACTACGGTGAGGTTTAGCACCGCTCCGGCGCTAGCGATGGGTTTGCGCAATTTTACGGGGATTCCCATCGGCTGCAGAAGAAATTCGGAGAGAACGTAACCGGAACCGAGCAAAATCTGAGCCTTTGTCCGATTCAGTATGAACGAATCGTCGAGAGTAAGCGCCCGATACTCAGCCAGGCCTCGGTGTTGAATTCTCTCGCGAATCTCAGGCCATAAATTCAGTTCTGGGCTGATACCGTTCGCGACAAGTTGGTTTGCTAGAAAATCGATTTGACAGTCGGCGGTGAAACTCTCGCTTCGGTCGCGGCCATCCTCATCCCACGCTCCGCCTTCGGTCGAACTAATTGCCCCAGGGCCCTTCACCATTCACGAACTTCTCTACAACAACGTAGGCTACCTGCAGCGTGCCAGTCTGCGTTACGGCCTTTTTGCCAGCGCGCTCTCTGGTAACAAAAATCCGGCCCCAAATGGCTGCCGAACTTTGATCAGTACCCGCATAGAAACCGTCGAAGAAAGCCTCCCCCAGATTGATCGCATCTTGTTCTTCTTCAAGATGCAAAGTTCCATACGGAGACCATCCGCCCTCATTAAACTCACCCTTTCGAGGCCCGGACCAGCCCTCGCCCTCAACTACAAACCAGCCGGTTAATGGCCCTCTTTCATCTACCTGCACATTTATTGTGATGAGAAAGGCTTTCTTGCTGCCGTGAATAAACACGCTTCCCATGTAAGTACCGGGTAATGGCTTCATAGCTTGCCTCCGACGAGTCTCGAATGTACTCGAAGAGAACTGCAATCGTCAAGCCAATCGCCTCGCGCGGGTACTGGTCGTCGTAAATTGAAGAGAGAGTTTCTTTTGGCTCACCATCATCACGTGCCCGCAGCCGGTTGGGTCCTATATTGCTCGCTGGCTGCCACATTGGGGTTCACCGCGCTTGAGATCTATGCCGGCTTAAGCTCCCATAGCTTGGCGCTACTTTCGGACGCCGGTCACAACTTCACGGATGCCTTGGCGCTGTTATTAGCCGCGATTGGTGTTTACGTCGGAACGAAACCCGCGGACCAACAAAAAACCTACGGGTACGGCCGGGCCGGGGTCATTACCGCGTTCCTTAATGCGGCAACCCTGATCGCTATCTCTTTGGTTATCTTTTGGGAAGCGATTACACGGTTGATTCATCCGGAACCTGTGAACGATCGCGTGATGTTGTGGGTTGCCGTGCTCGGCCTGCTGCTGAACGCGTCCATCGTAGTTGCACTCTCGAGAGGTGAACGTAACGATCTGAATGTGAAGGCCGCGGTGGTGCACATGGCCGGTGACGCAGTCGGCGCGCTCGCCATCATCGTGGGCGCAATCGCGATTCACTACACCGGATTGACTTACGTCGACCCCATTCTTTCGTTCATCCTGGCGATCTTCATCGTGTATACAGCCATCGATATCATCCGTGAATCGCTCAACATTCTCTTGGAGGGCCTGCCACGTGGCATCGAATTGAACAAAGTCATCTCCGCGATGGCAGATATAGAAGGTGTTCTGGATATTCACGACCTCCACATCTGGAGTTTGGGATCGAGTACTCACGCGCTCAGCTCTCACGTCTTGATAGACGACATGCCGCCGTCGGCAAGCGAATGCATCCTGAAACGGATCAACGAAGTCTTATGCGGTTTCGGAATTCATCACACCACCATCCAGTTCGAACACGTGCCGTGTGTTCTTTCTGACAACGGTTGCCGGATGCAAGCCGGTCACGCTCACTCACACGAGAGCGGAAGCGAACACCGGCACTGACGTTCACCCCGAGATAAGGTTCATGATCGTGGTGCGGAACCGGTCCGCGGTCCCGCGATCCACCGTAACAACCAAAACCGTGTCGTCCCCGGCAACGGTCCCAACTACCTCATCGAGCCCTTCGTTATCGATCGAGATCGCCAGTGTGCTCGCATTCCCGGGCGAAGTGCGCAGAACAACCAGATTCTGAGCGACGCGGATATCACGCAGATACTCGTTCACCACATCTGAGAGTTCCGGGCCGTTGTTTTGGGTCGGCAGTACGCGGTAGCCCTCACCGGTTTTGACCATCCCGAGTTCACGCATGTCGCGGGATAGTGTGACTTGCGTCGTCTGAATGCCGACTTGCGACAGTTCGCGCGCCAGTTCTTCCTGTGTGTAGATCGGCTTCGACCGGATTACCTGAAGAATTTGTCCCTGTCGAAAACTCTTATTCATTCGATGCTAAACGTGAGCGCATCCCGGCAAGCCGGTGCTGGGCCTGCTCTAAGGCCACTCTCACCGTAGCCGGTCCCGTTCCACCCGGTAACTCACGGCTTTTCATTCCTTCAACCGGATTCAGCAGCCGCACCATATCCGGCGTGAACTCGGGAGCGAACTGCTGCAAGGTTTCGCCGGTCCAGTCGGAAGGTTTCTTCCCCGATTTGACACTGTCGAGCACGAGAGCGCCTACGATCTGGTGCGCCCGATGAAACGGGACGCCCCTCCGCGACAGTTCCTCCGCGAAGTCAGTCGCCACCACCCAGCTCTCTTCCGCGGCGGCTGCGGGTTTCGATTCGTCAAGTCTGACGGAAGCCGCGACGATTGTCGCGACCGCAAGGCATCCGGAGACCTGATGGTACGCATCGAACAGCGGCTCTTTGTCCTCCTGCATGTCCCGGTTGTAGGTCATCGGCAGGCCTTTCATGGTGACGAACAGCGAAGTCAGATCTCCGAAGACGCGTCCGGCCTTGCCGCGGATGAGCTCCAGTGAGTCAGGATTTTTCTTTTGCGGCATGAGACTCGATCCGCTCGTAACATCGTCGCCTAAGGAGAGCCAGGCGAACTCCTCGCTCGAATACAGAATCCAGTCTTCGGCCAGCCGGCTCAGATGCAGCGCTACGATACTGCAGCAATACAGGAAATCGAGCGCGAAGTCCCGATCTCCCGAAACGTCCATGCTGTTCCGGGTATATCCCGCGAACTGCATGTCGTGCGCCATCGCCTCCCGGTCATGTGGGAACCCGCTTCCAGCCAGCGCGCCCGAGCCGAGAGGCATGACATCTATGCGTGCCCGGGCCTGCTCGAACCGCTCGAAGTCTCGCGCCAGCATTTCGAAGTACGCCAGAAGATAATGCGGCCAGAGCACCGCTTGCGCCCGCCGCAGGTGGGTGTACCCGGGAATGACCGCGTTGGGACACTTGTGGGCGAGACGTAGCAATTCGGCCATCAGATCAACTAGCTGCGCAAGCAGCCGGTCCGTTGCGTCCCGCAAATACAACCGGACGTCGAGCGATACCTGCTCATTCCGGCTACGCCCGGTGTGAATCTTGCCGGCCAACGCGCCGACTTTTTCGCCCAGCTTCCGAATCA
>JAFAUR010000688.1 GCA_019243205.1 Acidobacteriaceae bacterium
CCCAAGCGTTCCAGGAAAATGCGCTGCTCGAATTCGCCCGCAATCAGGAACGTTACGCATTCCTGCGCTGGGGCCAGAAAGCGTTCGGCAACTTCCGTGTGGTTCCTCCCGACACCGGCATTGTGCACCAGGTGAATCTGGAATACCTCGCCAGCCTCGTTTTCAGTGACGAATCCAAGGGCGTTTTACAGGCTTACCCGGACACTTTGATGGGAACTGATTCGCACACCACCATGATCAACGGTGTTGGTGTAGTCGGATGGGGCGTGGGCGGAATCGAAGCCGAAGCCTGCATGCTGGGCCAACCAATCTCGATGCTATTGCCCCATGTGGTCGGCTTCAAGTTGACCGGCAAGCTCGTGGAAGGCGCAACAGCCACCGACCTCGTCCTTACGGTGACGCAGATGCTCCGTAAGAAGGGAGTCGTCGGTAAGTTCGTTGAATTCTACGGGTCGGGCGTGAGCGCTTTGTCGGTTGCCGACCGCGCCACCATCAGTAACATGGCGCCGGAGTATGGCGCAACCATCGGCTTTTTCCCGATTGATGACAAGACGCTCGACTATCTTCGCTTAACGAACCGTCCGGCCGAGCGAATCAACTTAATCGAAGCGTACACAAAAGAACAGGCGCTGTTCCACACGCACAATTCTCCCGAACCGGCCTACTCGGATACGCTTTCGCTCGATTTGTCGAAAGTCGTGCCGTCCCTCGCGGGTCCGAAGCGTCCCCAGGACCGTATCGAACTACATGACGTAAAGAGCAACTTTCTTTCCGGACTCAGCGGTTCTCCGAAACATGCTGAGATGAGCGTAAACAGCCACAAAGAAAAAATTCATGACGGCGCGGTTGTGATCGCGGCGATTACCAGTTGCACCAACACCTCCAACCCGGCTGTGTTGATCGGCGCCGGTCTGTTAGCGAAAAAAGCGGTGGAACACGGTCTGACCGTCAAGCCTTGGGTGAAGACATCGCTGGCGCCGGGCTCCAAAGTAGTGTCGGACTACCTGGCGGACGCGGGCTTAATGCCGTACCTGGAGAAACTCAACTTTCATCTGGTCGGCTATGGCTGCACTACCTGTATCGGGAATAGCGGTCCGCTGCCCGAAAACGTTGCGCACGCCGTAACGGAAGGCAAGCTGAACGTGGCCGCCGTTCTCAGTGGAAATCGAAATTTCGAGGGACGGGTGAATCCGCTGGTCCGGTCGAACTATCTTGCATCGCCGCCGTTGGTGGTGGCTTATGCCATTGCCGGAAGTGTCGACATCGACATCACAAGAGAACCCCTCGGCAAAGACCCGCACGGCAAGAAGGTGTATCTGAAAGACATCTGGCCGACTTCGGAAGAGGTAGACGCGGTGGTCCGTCGATCCGTGCGCCCCGAGTTCTTCCAAAAGGAATATTCGGAAGTTTTCGCGGGAGACACGAATTGGAACACCCTGAAGGTGCCGACCGGCAGCATCTACGAGTGGTCGAACGATTCCACCTATATCAAGCAGCCGCCTTACTTTGACAAGTTACTCGATCCACTCACGTTCGTTCAGGATCTGAAACGACTTCGGGCGCTTGCGGTCCTCGGTGATTCGGTTACCACTGACCACATATCGCCCGCGGGTTCGATAGCGATTGACAGTCCGGCCGGAAAGTATCTGATCGGCCTCGGCGTGAAGCCCCGAGACTTTAATAGCTACGGTGCGCGTCGCGGCAACCATGAAGTCATGGTGCGCGGTACGTTCGCGAACATCCGGCTACGGAACCAGATGGTGCCGGGCGTGGAGGGCGGCTGGGCACGCCACATGCCTGACGGGGAGCAGATGTTTATCTATGATGCTTCGGTCAAATATAAATCGGAGGGCGTCGGGTTGGTTGTCATTGCCGGCAAAGAATATGGTTCCGGCAGTTCGCGCGACTGGGCCGCAAAGGGAACTCTGTTGTTAGGAGTGCGGGCCGTCATCGCCGAAAGCTTCGAACGAATACACCGCTCTAACCTTGTGCAGATGGGCGTGCTTCCTTTGCAATTCCAGGCGGGGGAGGATCGCGGGTCGCTGGGCCTAACCGGTGAAGAGTGCTTCGATTTGTGCAACATTCCCGCTGCCGTTGCGAACGCAGCGACTCCGGTGCAAGTCATTGCTGTGAAGCCGGACGGCACAAAAATCGAGTTCAAGGTAAAAGCGCGCATCGACACGCCGCAGGAAGCCGAATACTACCGCAACGGCGGGATCTTGCCTTTTGTATTGCGCCAACTGGTTGCAAGCGCCGCGTCGGCTGCATAGAACAGCGCGGGGACCAAAGAGACGCCGGATGGGAGTGCGACCGAGATGAAGAACCGCGCACCCCTGCTTGTCGCCGTTGGAATTATTCACCTGGACGGCAAGGTTCTTGTGGCTCAGCGCCGTCGTGGCGACAGGCACGCCCTCAAATGGGAGTTTCCGGGCGGCACGGTTGAGCTAGGGGAAACGCCTCAGCAGGCGCTCGTCCGTGAGCTCCGTGAAGAACTTCAGATTGATGCGCAGGTCGGAAGCGAATTAGCCCGCTATGAGCACGATTATCCGAGCGGCAGCCGGGTGCACCTGCTGTTCTTCTCAGTGCCTGGATTCTCGGGGGAACCGAGGCCCCGCGTCTTCGAGCAGATTCAGTGGCAGGAGCTGCGGGCGCTGCCTGGGCTTGATTTTCTGGACGGAGATCACGACTTCGTCCGGAGGCTCGCGCGCGGCGATTTCGCGTACCTTCTACGCGGCACACAAGCCGGCGGACATGCTTAATCGAGATCGAACGGCCGCCGGGGCGGGGCGCCGCTTTTGTCCTCTTTGGCTTGCTTCAGAAGTTCTT
>JAFAUR010000769.1 GCA_019243205.1 Acidobacteriaceae bacterium
ATGGCGCGGATTGATAAATAGCGAGCCCAAACTTCTGGCAGGCCTTCATGATCTCTGCATCGCGCGCCGGTTGACAATAACCAAAGTCAGTCGGGGAGGGCTGAGTCCATCAGGCACTTCCCTTCAATCACGACCATCCAGAGCAGATCTGGACTGCAGGCGAAAGTAACGTCCCCGTTTACGACGGTGACGGGAAGATTTATCTTTGATCCGTCCGGTTCCAATCTAAATGCCCGAAAGGGCCCTGCCAGTCGGCCGTCGTGAATTGAGATTTTGGCTCCATCTTTTTTGCGGGAGTTCAGGATGGCGGCCAGCACGCTGCATTTGCCCTCCTGCTTCCATTCATAAGTTTTTACTTCAACGGATGCATCTGTCCGGCTCACGTCGAGCGTGTCTCGAAAGACGCCGTTGCCGATCCAGGGAGCAGCTGCCCTCCGAACAGCCAGCAAATGTGCGACTTCCTGCCACCATTCACCGTCCTCTGTCATGGGATCCATAAAGAAGAAGAGCTTACCGAGTAAGATGTCGCGGGCCAGCCAGTAAATGGCTACATCGTGAGGCAAGGTGGGAATGCCGGGATAGATGGCATTCGGCGGGTTACGAGTGTTCAGAAAGAAATTGGCCTGTATCAGTTCGGGGAATGTGTATTTAAGAAGTTCGGGAAATGCAAACTTCGTGCCGGCGTATCGGGGGCAGAAATAGCCCTGAAAGTGCGCAAAAGGTGCATATAGATCGGCCGCCCCTTCGATCATGAACGCTGCATCGGGGCTGCGCTTTCGATCGGTTTCGGCAGCCTGGCGCAAAAAGTTCCGATACTCCTGATTCCATAACTCCGGACCACGGTGCCCATGCCGAGGGCTGTAGCAGGCCATCGGCCGTGCCGCGGCGATTTGATCGTAATAGATCAATTGAGAGCCGTATTGGGTAATTGCGACCGTTCCGAAATCTGTAAGAAGCTTTTGCCATGGCAGGCTCCCCGGACACATGACCACAAACGATTCCGGTGATCCCGGTGAATACGTTTCGGTTGTATAAGAACCGTCCGGCTTTCTGGCAGCAGCCTCTTCCCCAAGCGTTGGAAAATACAGAGAGCGTCGATTGAATATCCGTGCGTTGATATACGTGACAATCTGGCCGCCTCCCTCACGTATCTGCCGCCACGCTCGCGCCATTTCGGCCGGGCCGCCTAAATCGAGATCCGGATAGTATTCAGGGTATTGCGAATCGAAACCGCCCCTGGACCAACCGTAAGGATCAATAAGATCCATCCCGAGTTTCCGTTCCTGTTGCCAAAGGCCGGGCAGATCGGAAAACCTGTAGGCGATCCTGCCGTACGCATTTTTCAGGAAAGGCATCCAGCCGGCTACGCGCTCACGCCATTCGCCGGTAGCGAGAGAGACAGGAACCTGAGTACGGAACCAACTGCGATAACGATCTGCCGCCGAGTGCCAGTCGTTGTCACGGGCGGCGACGATGAATGGCGCCAAGGTCGAGCTGTGGCCCGGAGCAATGTTGACCCATTTCCGGAATTCGAAATTCATGCCGCCGCGACCGGATATCTCCCTATCGGCATGTAACACGGTGACAAGAAACTCAGGATCATAGGACGCCAGGTACAGTCCATGTTGCTGATCAACATAGTCGAGCCACATCATGCTCGCGCCGCCCGCATAGGTCAATTCGCGGATATAGCGCCCGTCCTCTTTACTAACGCGCCGGCTGCCGCTCTCGAGAGCTGATAAACGGTTCTCCGCGATGTCAGCGAAATCCTGGATAGCATGTGGAAACCGTTCGCCTCCCCAATAAGGAAGGTAGAGAGAGTCGTCTGCGGAAGCTGGACCCAAACAGACACCGGATATTCGAGGTAGAGTGACAGCGAAAACCGTACGATTCGCATCACGGTTGCTGAGTGTGACCGTCCAGCGGCTTTCGGCAGACCCGGTTGCGAGTTGCACGAGTATGCGAATCGCTACCGGGATCTCTCCCTCGAAAGAATGTACGGATTCAGATTCAATAACGGCCATACCGCGCGCAACCGAAATTCGCGGGGATGACGGAACCGCTTTGATCTGTGCGGAGCCATCGGAATTGCCTATTGTTACATCGATCAATGGCGGCGGTTCACTTACCGCTTTGAGGTAATTGTCTCGATAGCGAGCAGGTGTGAAGGCCTTGAGTCTGCCATCGTGTGTGAAGGTCAGCCGCAGAGAATCGTTTTTGAGGACAATGAGATCCCCCGATGATGTCTGTGCCCCGATGATTCCTGGAAACAGAGCAATAGTGATCACGAGTGAGGCAGGTCGCATCTTGCAGTTCCTGTGATAGCAGAGCGCGTCACTTTTGCGCTTGCCATGTTACATTCTGCTGCATGCGACTCAGGATTGTCTCGTGCTTTCTGGCGGTTGCGGGCTTTTTACGGGCCTGGACCCCGGACGACATGCTGAGAGTGAAAAGCGTAGGTGATGTGGAAGTGTCGCCCGACGGCCGCGCCGTCGCATTCACGGTCACACAGCATAATCTCGAAATCAGTGAACCGATCAGCCAGATTTGGGTATCGCGGCCCGACAACAGTCAATCCTTTCAATTAACCTTCGGGATGCGCTCGTCGAGTAATCCTCGCTGGTCGCCCGACGGGAAGCAGATCGCTTTTCTAAGCTCACGTTCAGGTGTGGAGAACATCTGGATCAGCCCGAGCGAAGGTGGCGAGCCGCATCAGCTAACGGATTCGAAGACTGGAGTAAGCGCGTTTCGCTGGTCGAATAATGGCCACTGGATCGCTTTTACCGCGCCGGTGGATCCGACTCAAGAAGAAGAGCAAAAGCGAAAAGCTAAGGAAGACTGGCATGAGGTGGGTACCGGCTACGTGTATCAGCGCTTGTGGCTGGTGCCCGCGGCTGCGAGTGGTGACGCTCCGCAAGTCGCACGCTTACTCACCAAGCAGGATTATCAACTCGGAGGCGCATTTGGCGGCGGTTTCATGGATTGGTCTCCGGATGATCGAAAGATTGTGTTTGCGCACATGCCGCGCCCGCGCTTCGATGACTGGCGGAAATTGGACGTTGCGGAAATCAACGTGGAAACTGGCGCAATCCGGCCTGTTGCGGATACGGCAGCGGCGGAAGACACCCCGTTGTATTCGCCGGACGGGAAATGGATTGCCTATCGCAGGAGCGATATTCCTCCGCATTGGGCGATCAAGTTCCGAATCTGCATAGTTCCAGCCTCAGGCGGTGAAGCGCGCGGATTAGCTGAAACATTTAATGAAGAACCGTCGCTTATCGGATGGGCAAAAGACAGCCAATCGATATTCGTGCAAGAGGCGTCAGGCACTACGCGCGTGATTTATCGCGTTCCGTTGCGTGGCGAGCCGGTTTCGATCTACGCGCCGGGCAAAGGCAATTTCTCAAGCGCATCTTTGAATCCGACACGAACGGCGCTTGGTTTCGCCGCCCAAGACAGCGTGACGCCTCCCGAAGCATTCTCTTTGTCGGTTTTGGCGCCAGGTGATGCTCATCAGGCGAGCCATGTGAACTCAGATCTGCCAAACCTGCCGCTTGGGCAAACGCGGGTCATTCGATGGAAGGGGGCCGGCAATCTGGACATCGAAGGTCTTTTGACATATCCGGTCAACTATCAGGAAGGCAAGCGCTATCCGCTGATCGTGATCAGTCACGGCGGGCCGCCGGACGGCTTTTCGCAGAGCTTTATTGCTTCACCGGGCCATTACCCGATAGCCGCGTTCGCCTCTCGCGGGTATGCGGTGTTGCGCTCGAACGTCCGAGGCAGCACCGGATATGGCAAGAAGTTTCGATACGCAAATTATCGGGACTGGGGCTATGGTGATTTTCAAGACATGATGGCGGGCGTAGATAAAGTGATCGAAATGGGAGTAGCCGATTCCGCGCGTCTTGGGATCGCGGGCTGGAGTTATGGCGGGTATATGACAGCGTGGGCCATTACGCAAACGCATCGCTTTAAGGCTGCTTCCATTGGTGCGCCGGTGACAGATCTCGCCAGTATGAATGGCACTGCCGATATGTGGACGTTTACACCCGACTATATGCAGGCTGAAGCGTGGGAGAATCCGCAGATTTACATCCAGCATTCACCGGTGTACAACGCGAAAGGTGTTACGACGCCAGCGTTGATCCAGCAAGGGCAAGACGATACCGTGGTGCCGCTTGGACAAGGGCAGGAGTATTACAACGCGCTCCAGGGGCAAGGTGTTCCAGTTCGAATGGTAGTGTATCCGCGCTCTAATCACTCACCGCGTGAATCGAAGATCGTGCGGAACATCATGCAGGAGAATCTCGCCTGGTTCGAAAAGTATTTGAACCCGCCCGAGTAGCAGTAAGGTGAATGATCTGGCTGCTACTTGTACAAAAGATACTTCTGGCGTGTAGCCTGAAATTGCTTCAGACCAGGATTGTAGCGAGCTTGAATTGTCGCAGGGTCGTCACCGTTTTTCAGGGCGGCAATTGTCGAAGTGCTCCCGATCAATCGATGATTCACATCGATATCGATCTTGCCGGGATATAGTTTCTCGAGGGCGTAGATGATCTCTATCCCCAGGCGGACGGAGTTCAGCGCGTTGCGGTCCGTGATGATGAAACGAACTCCGTTGATGTCCTGGTCCTTGAAGTGCGAATAGGTCGGATGCATTCGCATCGGATACGCCCGCACTCCCGGTATGTGCCGGTCGTTCAGAAACGCCGCGAGTTTGCGGCCATCCAGCCAGTCGGCGCCGATCTGCTCATACGCGGCTCTTGTCCCACGGCCAACTGAAAAGTTTTGCGTTTGTTCCAGCAGGCACAAGCCTGGATACAGGGTGGCCGCATTCAGACTGTTCATATTCGGTGAAGGATCCACCCAGGTCAGGTCTGTGTCATCCCACCAGTCGCTGCGCTTCCAGCCGTCCATCTGGACGACGTGGAGATCCACTCCCAAATGGCGCTCGCCGTTCACGTACTCGGCGAGTTCTCCGAATGTGAAGCCGTGCCGGATCGGAACCGCGGCGCAACCGACATAGGATTGCTGGTCGGGGTCGATCACGGGGCCTTCCACATGACTACCTGTGATCGGAAGTGGTCGATCGAGAACATAGAACGGCAAGTGCAGATGACCTGCTTCCTCCATGCTGTAGATCATCGTGCACGAATAAGTGTAAAATCGCGCGCCCACATCCTGAATGTCATAGACCAGGGTATCGACACCCTGCACCATGTCAGGCGTGATGCGATGCTTTCCGCCCGCATGCAAGCTGTGGACCTGGAGTCCGGTTTTCTGGTCGGTCGTGTCACTTACGTTTGGTTGATCTTCGACCCCCTGAAGGCCATGCTCTGGCGAGAACAGAGTTTTTACATCCACGCCGGCGGCCAGCATGATGTCAACATTGCGCTGCCCATCGCTGCTCAGCCCCGTATGGTTCGTGATGAGGCCGATGTGCTTGCCTTTGAGTGGTGCGAAATTCTGATTCCGGAGCACATCCAGGCCAGTTAGAACGGCACCGGCAAAGGTCCGGGGAGCCAGCGTTATCACTCCGAGTAAGCCGAATAACAAGTGCCTCTTAATAAGTAAGACGTTCAAGCGATCTCCTGCGAAACGTTGTTGTGAGACTCCACCCGCCGGGCGATGCGGCTTAATGCTGCAATCGCCGCAAATGCGGCGGCAATCATTCCAAAGATCCAGCGCAGACCGGCCGCTGCTCCGATTTGTCCGGCTATGAATGGCAGAACCATGCCCCCGGCGAGCGCAATGGCGAACAGGATTCCGAAGACCGTACCCGAATGCGAACGGAACCGGTCGCCTGCAATCCCAAGCGAAGTGGGGTAAACTCCCGCGAGCGAGCACCCACAGATAACAATACCGAGGGTCGCCACAGCGGGACCAGGAGCGACAGCGCTTACCAAGGCCCCGAGGCCGGCACCGCAGGCCGACAGGAGCAGCACGCGATAGGGCTCCATGCGAAGAGCGATCCGGCTCAACACACCGCGCGCAATCATGATCGAGGCCCAGTATGCAGCCAGGATCCAGGAGGCGATTGCGATGGAACTCAGGCCTATATCGTGGAGCAGGTAAGTGGAAATGAATCCTCCCAGAGTGAATTCCACACCCGACTCGAAAAATAGAAGACACGCGAATGCCAGAACCAGAGGCGAGCGCAAAAAGCGCGGTACATCCGCCAGCGGAAACGCGTGACGCTGCTTAGGCGCGGGAAAACTTCTCAATGAGGAAAATATTCCCACGGCGGCACAGAGCACAGACGTTGCGATCAGGATCTGAGAGGCCGAATAGCGCGCCACTAGAGCACCGATGACGAACGGTAGAAAGAGCGCGCCAAAGCCAAAGAAAACACCGAGTAGGTTGAGCGCGGCTCCTTTACGCCTCGGATCGTCGTGGAGGTCGGCGACAAGCGTGTTGGCGGCTCCGTTCAGCGCCGCGCCACCGATGCCGAGCAGAACAACCGCAGGCAGCAGCGCTACGAACGCGTTTGCTCGCATCATCACGCACAACGCTGCGGCTACAAGCAACGGTCCTATTGCCAGCGGGGGCTTCATGCCGAACCTGTCCATCGCCAGGCCGAGGACAAGGCTCGATGCCAGCATGGCCGCATTCATGACCAGGAACAGCTTTCCGATATCAGCAGTGGCGAACTGCAGGTGCAATCCCAGCAGAGGCAGGATGGCGCCTAAGACGGCCATCACGATGCCAAACACGAACATGCTGGCGTACGCAGCGCCGTTCAGTAACCGAATCGAGTGCGCATCAGGCCTCGGCATATTCGACGGGGGATCGCTCGAAGAGCTTTTCCGTGTAGCGGTCGAACACCCGCAGGTTATGGTCCTTGCCGACGCCCGGTACGTTGGGCGACACGAACGTTGGGCTCTTGACGCCCTTTGCTTTCAGGCGAGCGCCTGTTTCGGCCACCAGCGACATCGCAATGAACACGGCCGCCATGGTCGACCCGGCACCGATCTTTTCAGGTTCTCCAAGATCAACCAAGGCATCTTCGGGAGGAACACAATTGTCGATCGCCACGTCGGCGAGATCGCTCAGTTTCTTGCCGCTCGAATGTTTCGCTTTGGCCAGTTCGGCGTTGGCTAAGGAGGAGACAGTGATAACCTTCAACCCCCTGTCCCTCGCATATTGGGCGGCTTCGATCGGCGCGGCATTCAATCCGCCGTGTGAAAACACGATCAGGCAATCGCTCGGAGCAAACGAAAAGCTTTGCAAGAAATTCTGGACATAACCTTCGCGCTGCTCGAGCCACAAAAGCTCGCGCGCACCTCCGGGTCCTACCACGTTGTGCCACATCAACCGTGGATCGTAGAGGGGGAAGAAGCCTACGAAGCTTCCGTATCGCGGGAATACATCCAATACGGGAATTACTGAATGGCCGCTTCCAAACAGATATGCACGCCCGCCCCCGGCGATCGAATTGGCCAGCATCTCCCCAGCCCGTTCGATTTTTGTCTGCTCTTGATTGTGAATCGATGCGAGCACATTCGTAACTTGCTCGTAGTACACTTCTGCCGACATCAGTTCGTCTCCTCTCTCAAATTCCCGCCTTCAGGCAGGCGAGCCGTGCGGCTCCCAATAATCCTGCGTCTTCACCGAGCGCGGTTTTTTCGATACGCACGTGTTTTGCTGCGACCGGTTGGGTCCAACTGAGCGCATTGCGCCGAATCTGTTCCAACATCAAGTCTCCGGCCTGCATCACCCCACCGCCGAGCACCACGATTTCCGGATCAAGGATCGCGATCAGCGCGCCAACTCCCATTGCCAGGTAGTCGGCCGTTTGGCTGATGGCATCCAAACACCGAGGGTCGCCTAAGCGGGCGGCTTCTATTACCGCTTCCGCCGTTGGTTTTCCGGCGCGTCGAGCAAGAGCCGGGCCGGCGGCTTCGGTTTCCCAGCCGCCACAGCACGCGTATTCGGGTTTCCAAGGGCCGCCGACCAGCATCCAACCCGCAGCCCCGGCAGTTCCGTGAGCGCCATCGAGCGGCCGTCCATGCGAGATGATTCCGACGCCGATACCTGTGCCTACAGCAACAAAGACAACGTGCTGCGACCCTTGCGCCGCGCCAAGCCATTGCTCAGCGAGCGCACTCGCAATACGATCACTGCCGATCTCAATGGGGGTGCTGAGGTGTTGCTGCAGACGGGCGCGCAAAGGATGAAAATCTTTGCCCCAAAGATTGGGTGCCCATGCATTGCCAGAAACTGCCTCGTATATACCGGGCACGATCACGCCAGCCGCGACACTCGAATTGCCGTTCCACTGCTGATGTCGAGTAACAATTTGCTCAAGTGTTGCCTCGAATGAGCGAGCAGCAGGCAGTTTCTCCTTCTCCAAAATCTTTCCGGAAGTGTCCACAAGAGCGATCGACGTCTTGGTGGCCCCGAGATCGACTGCAAGGACGTGAGTCACCCTCGTTTCGCTCTCACTGTGTGCCGCCCCGGCGGATCGCCTGCGGAAAACGATTGGCTTCGAGTTCTAGGATGATGCTGTAGCGGTCGCCGCGGACCAGGCTCTGAACAAATTCGAATGGCTTTCCTGTGGCCAGGTAGGTCACGCGTTCTACAGCGAGGACTGGCGATCCTCGAGGAACACGCAGCAGTTCGGAAGGCGCCGCTTCCACTGCCGTGGCCGAGTACGTCTCTCGCGCGCTCGAGGGCTGGAGACCGCGACTTTGCAGCAGTTCATACAGGGATGCATTTTCCAGATCCGCATGGATCAAATCAGGCATCAGTTTGACCGGGATGTGCGCTGTTTGTATGGCCATGGGTTCAGCGTCTGCCAGGCGCAGCCGCTTGAGAACGAAGACTTGCTCACCAGCGGGAAGTTGTAATGCTTCGGCGACACGGTCGGTGGCGCCGGTTTCGAAACGTTCCAGGATACGCGAGCTGGCGGTCAGGTGATGGCGGCGCATCTCCTCACTAAAGCTGGTCAGTTCACGCGGCCCCTGATCGAGCTTGCGCCTGGAGACGAATGTTCCACGACCCTGTTCGCGCCGAACGTATCCCACTTCGGAAAGATCCCGTAAGGCCTGCCGGACGGTGACTTTGCTTACTCCGAAAGTCTCGGCGAGCTTGCCTTCATTCGGAAGCTGTTGGCCGGACTGCCACTCTCCGGACTCGATCGCCGTAATGAGCGCACATTTGAGCTGGTGGTAAAGAGGCACCGGCAACTGTTTGTCTAACCGAGACATCTTGGAGTCGGAAATCATACTATCATCGCAATCAATCTACATTCAAAAGTAAGACCGCTGCCGCCGTCGAGCCGCTTTACACGCGGTCATTATAATGACATAATCTCACTCATCACGCGGTCTTGGTACTACGAAGGAGGTTTGGGAATCATGAAGAGTCTCGCGGTTTGCTGCGCTCTCCTACTTGGCGCTCCCGTTTATTGCCGAGCGCAAGTGGTGACCGGCGACATTCTAGGCACGATTACAGATCCTAGTGGAGCCGTTGTCGCTCAGGCAAGAATCGTTATCACAAATACAGCCACGCGCGAAACCCACGAAGTAACGTCGAGCAACGCAGGCGAGTACATCCAGACGACGCTGCCGAGCGGAACGTATTCAGTCACTGTCACCGCGCCGGGTTTTAGGACGACAGAGGTGAAGAACTTGAAACTGGATGCGGGCAGCCGTCTCCGGCAGGACGTAACCGTGACGCTCGGATCGACAAATCAGACTGTGCAGGTAGCGGGTGAGACGCCTGCGCTTGTAACGGACAGCGCCACTCTAAGCAGTGTAATTACCGAAGAACGTGTGAAAGATCTACCTTTGAATGGTCGGAACTTCTTCCAATTGGCAGATCTGGCGCCCGGAGCCAACGAAGGACCGGCAGCGCCGCTCGCGAGTGGCACCCGGCCCGACGACCGTCGTGAGTGGGCTTCGGTTTCCGTTTTCGCCCAATCGGACACGGTGAACAACATCATGGTGGACGGTTTGGACAACAATGAAAAATCGATCGGCAGCACGGGCATACGGCCCGGGGTCGAAGACATAGCTGAATTCCAGCTTCAGACAAATAACTACCCTGCCGAGGTCGGAAAAACGCCGGGCGCGGTTGTCAACGTGATTACGAAATCCGGCAGCAATAACTTTCATGGTGCGCTGTACGAGTTTGTCCGCAATAACATTTTCGATGCCGTGAATTTCTTTACGAAACCGGGCGCGAACACCGAGTACCGGCAAAACCAGTTTGGCGGAGCGCTTGGCGGCCCTATTCGCAAGAACAAGACTTTCTTTTTTCTCGATTACGACGGATATCGGATCGTTCAGGCGGTAGCATATGTCAGCACAGTTCCGACGCTCTTTGAACAGCAACATCCGGGCAATCTTTCCGATATCGGAGGACCGGTATTGTCGCCCAGCCAGCTGAACCCGATTGCTCTGAACTTTTTCGCTCTCTATCCGGCGCCGAACCTCCGGGGCACCATCAACAATTACGCATCGAGCCCCAACCGGACGCAAGATAGCGATTCCTTCGACGTCCGTGTCGATCAGAATTTTTCGGATAGCGACCGCTTCACTGCGCGGTACAGCTTTAACAACGTCAATACCTTCACGCCCGACAGTTTCCCGGTCGTCAATGGGGTTCAGCCCGGCGGCAGCTCTGCCTCTTATCCCGGAACGTCGCCTGACCGGTCGCAGCAGGCATTGCTGTCCTACACGCACATGTGGGGCGCGAATAAGGTGCTTGAACTTCGAGCCGGCTACACGAGGATCAACAACGCCTCTTACCCGGTGAACTATGGGAAGCCGCTCGGCAACGAGTTTGGAATCGTCAATTCTAATATCAATCCCACGACGAACTGCCTGCCGCAGATGAGCATCACCAATTACACGGGTTTGGGCAACTGCGGCGCGCTGCCTCTTATCGATCTCGACAACATATTTCAATACTCGGGCTCAATGTCGCAGACCGTCGGCAAACACACGGTCAAGTATGGAGTGGAATTCCTACGGCGGCGTGTCTACAATTTCCAGAACGGATCCGGCCCGGGCAGCTTCAGCTTCCAGGCGCTTCCCGGCGCAACGGGAGTCTCGAACGCGGCACTCCCGCTCTTAAATTTCTTCGAAGGGAATGCCTATTCCGTTTCTCGAAGCGTTTTGCTATCCGCATATTACTTTGAGCGGTCCGAACCGAGCGCGTATATCCAAGACTCCTGGCGCGTGATGCCTTGGCTCACGGTAAATATGGGAATCCGCTACGACATCTTCACACCCTACATCGACGCGAGCGGTAATCAGCAGTTTTCCTGCTTTGATTCAAAGCGGGCGACCTTGCTTACCGCAAATGAAAACGGCGTCTCGCCCACATGTAATGTGAATACTGACTACGGGAGTCTGGCTCCCCGGTTTGGCTTTGCTGCAAGCTTGGGTCATGATACGGTACTGCGCGGCGGATATGCGCTGGTTTACTTCAACGATCAAACCGGGCCGTTATATCCATTTCTAAATCCGCCCTTGTATAACACTTACTCG
>JAFAUR010000906.1 GCA_019243205.1 Acidobacteriaceae bacterium
GTCCTCGAAGCTCAAGAGGTTAACGGAATACGAATCGAACAGAAGCGCAAGGCGGTGAAGAAGCACCCTCGATAGCTCGCTCGCACTATGCCGTTCGGTACCGAGACAATCATGCAACAAGCTCAACGACTACGGGTACCGGTTACCTCCGGCAAGCACCAGAGAGCGCTCGACTGGCTGAACTTTTCCGTTGCGGACGTACAGACCGGCGTGGGACCGTTTCTGGCAGCCGTGCTGACTGCCAAAGGTTGGAATCCGGCGCAGATTGGCACCTTTCTGACCTGTGGTGGTCTGCTCGGTGTCGTTCTACAAGGGCCTGCCGGAGCGCTTGTTGACGCGACGCGCCATAAGCGCGGCCTGATTGCAGCCGGAATATCTTGCGTCGTCGCTGCCTCACTACTTCTCGCGTTCGGCCGCGGTTTTCTCTCCGTGGCGACCGCACAACTCTTGCTGAGCTCAGCCGGACCGTTCATCGCTCCTGCCATTACCGCCATTACGCTCGGGCTTGTGGGAAGATCCGCGTTTGGTAAGCGGCTCGGACGCAATCACGGCTTTGATTCGGCAGGAAACTTCTGTGCGGCAGCGCTTATGGGTCTAATAGGTTGGAGATTCGGCCTCAGCATCATCTTTCTCGTCGTGCCGCTCCTTTCGGTTCCTGCGTTCCTTGCGCTAAATGCGATACCGGCCCGGGAAATTGATCACTCGCGCGCCCGAGGCGGATCGGAACAGCAAGCGGACAGCGCTCCTTCCAAACTGAAGATCCTGCTACGCGATCGCGTGCTGGTAGGCTTTGCCGCCGCCGTGTTCCTGTTTCACTTCGCCAATGCCGCCATGCTGCCGCAACTCGGAGAGATGCTCGCCCGCGGGCGTCCACGCTCGGCCGCACCTTTCATGTCTGCCACCGTGTTCGTCACACAGCTGGTGATCGCCTTGACTGCTTCCGCCTTCGGCAACTTGAGCGCAAAGTGGGGCCCGAGGCCGCTGCTGCTATTTGGGTTCGGTGTCTTGCCCGTCCGCGGTGTTTTGTACGGACTCACAAACTCAGTTTCGCTGCTGATCGCCATTCAAGTGTTGGATGGCGTTGCGAACTCGATTTTTGGGGTCGCTTCTGCGGTCCTGGTAGCAGATCGTGTCCGAGGCTCGGGACACTTCAACCTTGCCATGGGTGGGCTCGCTACCGTGGTGGGCATCGGCGCAGCTTTAAGCAACGGGCTCGCCGGCCTCGTCACCCAGGCCGCGGGTTTTCGAGCAAGCTTCTTCGCGCTCGCGAGCATCGCAGTCCTCGCATTCCTCTGCCTGCTCTTGTTTGTGCCGGATTCGCACAAGCTGCAAGCTCGGCTGCCAACCCGGGCGGCTTTGGGAGAAGTTTGAATTTTTATTGCTGACGGGTATCGCGGGGAATCAAAAGGATATCAGGAGGGACTAACTTGAACGCTGGATGGATTTATCCGTTCATCATTCTCGGAGGCATCTTGCAAACGTGCGGTGCCGCGATGAACGCGCAGCTGAATCACTCGTTATCGAATCGGTGGCTGGCCAGCACGGTTTCTTTCGGAATCATCACGGCATTCTTTTTCTGCGTCTTTGCCGTATTCCCCAATCCTCTTCCTAGCGGTGAAAGCCTCGCGTCGATGCCATGGTGGGCGCCACTGGGAGGGCTTGTCGGTGCGGTTCAGGTTTACGCGGGACTGACACTCGTAAACAAGGTGGGCGCCGGCCCATTTGTCGGATTTACGGTCACAGCGGCTTTAGCAATGTCCCTGGTCGTGGATCACTTCGGCCTGTTCCACATGCCCATACATACAGTAAACCTTTGGCGAGTGGTCGGCGCGCTGCTTATGGTCTGCGGCCTCGCCCTGATTACCAGGTTTTGATCCTCAAGCGCGCGGCTGAAAGATCCGAATCACAACGAATGCGATTGCGGAGGCAACCGCCGCCGCTGGAATGGTCAAAACCCACGCGATAACGATATCCGTCGCGACGCTCCAGCGAACCGCCCGGACACGCTGGATTGAGCCCACGCCCGCTATCGCGCCAGTCACAACATGCGTGGTCGAGACCGGCAGCCCGAGACGGGTTGCAAGCAGGATCGAGATGGCCGCTCCCGTCTCGGCGCAGAAACCGCTGCGTGGCTTCAGCCGGGTCAACCGCGTTCCCATCGTGTGCACTACCCGCCACCCGCCGCTAAGTGTCCCGAGTCCCATCGAGACGGCGCAGGCCAGAATCACCCAGTCGGGCACGCGAAAGCTCTTCTCGATACCTGACGCGACAAGCACTGCTGTGATAATGCCCATCGATTTCTGCGCGTCGTTGCTGCCGTGGGCGCAGCTCAAAAGGGAGGCCGATGCAATCTGAAGATGCCTAAACCATCGGTCCAGGCGCGCCGGCGAAAATCTTCGAAATATCCAATACACCCCTAGCATCAGCGTATAACCGAGAGCAAGCCCCAACAATGGTGCAACGACGATGAACGACAGCGTGCTAGGCCACTTGCCAACGACCAATCCGCTGAGTCCTGCTTTGGCGATAGCGGCGCCGGCATAGCCGCCGATGAGCGCGTGAGACGAACTTACCGGCAGCTTGAAATACCACGTCAGCAGGTTCCAGGATATGGCTCCCAACAAGCCCGCCAGAACGACATACGGAGTCACAATCCTGGTGTTAACGAACCCCTTTCCTACCGTTGCCGCAACTCCCGTGCCGAGAAAGAATGCCGCCAAAAAATTGAATATTGCCGCCATGATGACCGCCTGTCCGGGAGTAAGCACGCGTGTCGCGACTACAGTTGCTAACGAGTTCGCAGCGTCATGGAATCCATTCACAAAATCAAAGGTCAGAGCCACCAGGACAATAACGCCCACCAGCGCGAGTTCAGTCATGCGCTTAGAGGTTCTTGACAGCGATGCTCTGGATTGTATCGGCGACGTCCTCGCAGCGGTCCGTTGCACTCTCGAGGAGTTCGTACAGATCTTTGAGTTTGATGAGTTTGATTGCGTCCGTCTCGGAGCTGAACAAGCTCGTGAGCAGACTTCTCTCGAGTGCATCCGCCTGGTCTTCCAGGCGGTTCACTTCGATGCACGACTCCACCACGGATCTCTTTTCCTCGAGTGCGCGCAGAGCGCTGCCGATGGCATGACAGGAGGCAGCCACCATCTCGGCCAACTCGATGGCAGGCTCCGGGATCGGATCAACTTTGTAGGCCACCATCCGGAAAGTGGCGTCTTCCAGTGTGTCCAAAACATCGTCGAGCCGGCTCGCTAAGGCCTGGATGTCTTCTGGATCGAAAGGAGTGATGAATGTTTTTCGGAGGCGATCGAAGAGGACATGTGTCACGTCATCGCCACTTCGTTCAAGAGCTTCCATACGCCGGGAAATGTGGCACATGCCCTCGTAACCGCCTCGCAGACCAGTGAGAAGCAGTTGGGACGCTTGACACAGATATCGGGATTGCTGGTGAAAATACTCGAAGAACTTTTCATCCTTGGGTAACAGATTCAAAGCTTCTCTCCCCTCGCTCCGCTCCGGTTCGAATAACAGATCTCGAATGTGAACAACTCGTTTCGTATCACTCCGGTTCGAGTCATTTCTGATTCAATGTCAGGGTGAGTTTGACCGACCCATTAAAAAAGCGCGCCGCCGGGATCTCAATTCTGGCGCTCCTGTTTGCGGCTGTTGTTGCTCTTGCTCAAAACGCATCCCCTCCGGCGCAGACCTCCTCGATTCTCGACTACATCAAGCAGACCTGGGGAACTCTGACCCGTTCGAACAAGAACCTGGCGACAGCAGCCGTGGATCCTAAATTCAAACCAGGCCCAGACGGACGTTGGCCAGTGTACATACCTGAGAGCGGAGATCCTCAACTCGTCGGCGAAGAACTGCGCCGCGAGATGCCGGCATCGGCATTTAAGACCATCAACGTCATGCCTCTCCCGAAAGACCTCGATCAGCTCAAAATGCAAGGTCTCCTCTATTTGCCTAAGCCCTACGTTGTTCCGGGCGGCCGATTCAACGAAATGTATGGATGGGACAGCTATTTCATTCAGCTCGGCTTGCTGCGGGACGGAGATCTGGAACGGGCCAGAGATATGGCCGCGAACTTCCTATATGAAGTTCAGAACTATGGCAAGGTCCTGAATGCAAATCGGACGTATTACCTGACGCGTTCGCAGCCGCCCTTTCTCACACAGATGGTATGGGGTGTATACGAAAAGACTCACGATCGGAAATGGCTCACCGAAGCAATCCCGGAGATCGAAAAATATTATCAGATCTGGGTAAATGAGCCGCACTTGACTCCGGAAACCGGGCTCTCACGGTATTTCGATACCGGCGAGGGCCCGGCGCCCGAGGTCGTCTCCGCGGAGCGTAACACGGAAGGCAAAACGCACTACGAACTCGTTAAGGAATATTTCAAAACTCATGAGATCACCGATTACGACGTCAAGCAGTACTACGACAGGAGCACCGATCAATTGACGCCCCTGTTCTACAAGGGCGATCGGTCGATGCGCGAGTCGGGCTTCGACCCATCCAACCGGTTCGGGCCGTTTAACATCGATATCATTCACTACGATCCCGTTTGCCTGAACGCCTTACTGTTCCTGATGGAATCACAAACCGCAGAGATCCTGCATGAAGTTGGCCGTGACGGCGAAGTTCAGGCTTGGCGCGACCGTGCTCGGCAGCGGGCGGAGGCTGTTAACAAACTGATGTGGGACCCCAAGGACGGCGTGTATTACGACTACAATTTCGTGAGCAAGAAAGTGCGGCGTTATCCGTTCCTGACGACGTTGTACCCGCTCTGGGCAGGCTTCGCGACTAAAGAACAGGCTGCCAAGGTCCGAGACAGTCTTCCCCTCTTTGAGCGAGTAGGCGGACTCCAGACCAGCACGTACGTGAGCGGCAACCAGTGGGATTCCCCCTTTGGCTGGGCGCCGCTCGAGATGATTGCAGTCGAGGGCTTGCGGCGCTATGGCTTCAACGAGGACGCCGAAAGGATTGCGATGAAGTGGTTGACACTGGTTCATCGGGAATTCGAGCGGCAGGGCTTTATCGTCGAGAAATATAACGTGGTTTCAGGCGGGTCGGATGTCGCCGAGCACATCCGCTTCGGGTATAGCGCCAATCAGGCGGGCTTCGGATGGACCAATGCCGTATTCACGCAGATCTATGATGAACTAACCCCGGCCGATCAGCGCAAGCTGCTCGAGTCCGAGCAACACTAGACCCTTGCGGGCGTCTCTTCGTCGTCGGAGATGGTCTTCTCCTGGACGGCAATCTCAACGCGCTCGCGTTTTATGTCCAGACGCACGCGCGAATAGATATTCATGTACACGTTCGCGACCCAGACGAGCGCAAATCCCGAGATGATATAGCCGCGCCAATCTGGGAGCAGCAGCTTAAAGCGCGTCAGCAATAGAAAGAGAATTGTGACATAGTGACTGAAGCAGTACTCACAAGTAAAGAGATAGAAGAACTTCCGCTTCATGAGGTTACGGCAGTTTTCACTTCGGTCCTTGCACCAATCGCGCGGCTCGCGAAATACCTCCTCGTGAGTCACCGTCCATGCCACTGAAGCAATCGGCAACCCGAGAACAAACAGAAACGCAAGCTGCTCGCCGAGAGTCATCATGTTCTATGTTCATGGACTAATCTGTGTGGCATACAGTATCGGAGTATCCGAAATTCAGTTCGAGGCGAAAATAAAACCACATGCCACACGATAGAGCAAGCGGCGCGAAAACGACCGGTCCATGTGCCATGGTCATCTTCGGAGCAGGGGGCGACCTGACCAAGCGATTAGTTGTACCGTCGCTTTACAATCTGGCCTGCGCCCATTTGCTCCCTGACGAATTCGCGATTGTCGGCTTCGATTTGCAAGATATCGCGGAGCAAAAATGGCAGCAGACGCTATGCGAGATGACTCGGGAATTCGTTCGAACCGCCGATCCGAGCCAATCATTCAATCAGGACGTCTGGAACTCGCTTTCATCCCGCATGCATTACGTGCAGGGAGATCTCAACAATCCCGCAAGCTACGAAGCCTTGAAGACGAAGCTCGCGGAATGCGACACCAAGTACGGGACAGCGGGCAATTACGTTTTCTATCTCGCCGTAGCCGATCGGTTCTTTGGTCCTGTAATCGAGCGTCTCGGTGACTCAAAGCTGGCTTGTGAGGAGAATGGCTACTGGCGCCGGGTTGTTGTTGAGAAGCCCTTTGGTCACGATTTGGCGTCCGCGAAGGCTTTGAATCGACGGATTCTGAAGGTCATCGGCGAGAACCAAATTTATCGAATTGACCACTTCCTAGGCAAGGAAACGGTCCAGAACATAATGATGTTCCGCTTTGCCAACGGTCTCTTTGAGCCACTTTGGAACCGGGACCGCATCGATCACGTTCAGGTCACGGTCGCCGAATCCTTAGGCGTCGAGAGAAGGGGCGGTTTCTATGAGCATACGGGTGCCTTGCGGGACATGGTACCTAATCACATGTTCCAGCTTGTCGGCGTGATAGGAATGGAAGCTCCCAATTCCTTCAACGCCGACGCCGTTCGATCTGAAAAGGCAAAAGTCATCGAAGCCGTTCGCATCTGTGAAATGGAACAATCAGGGTACGCCGCGGTGCGAGGCCAGTACGGCAGTGGAGAAGTTGGGGGGCGGCCGGTCGAGGGGTATCGTGAGGAGCCGGACGTTTCGCCGGATTCTGCCGTCGAGACTTACGCCGCCATGAAGCTGACCGTTGAGAACTTGCGCTGGTCAGGGGTTCCCTTTTACATTCGCACTGGTAAACGCATGACCAAACGCCAAACCCTGATCGCCATAAAATTCAAGGGGGTTCCCGCCGCCCTGTTGCGGCATACCCGCCTACGTCAACCGGCTCCCAATTGGCTGCTCCTCCGGATCCAGCCGGACGAAGGAATAGCCTTCGAGTTTGGCGCGAAGATACCCGGCCCGACAGTTCAGATGGGAAATGTGCGGATGGATTTTCACTATCGCGATTACTTCGGCACTGCCCCCGCCACCGGTTACGAAACGCTGATCTACGACGTAATGGCCGGCGATGCAACTCTATTCCAACGCGCGGACAACATTGAATCGGGCTGGGAGGTAGTCGAACCGGTCCTCGAAGCCTGGGGTGCGCAGAAGCCGGGAAATTTCCCCAATTATCCTGCCGGCACCGCCGGGCCGGAATGCGCAGACGAGTTGCTCGCGAAAGATGGCCGCGCCTGGCGTCCTATCGATTAGCACTTCGAAAAAGGCCGCGATACTTCCGCAGCAATTCGTACATCACCACCGCTCCGGCATTCGCCACGTTTAAAGAATGCTTGACTCCGAGCATCGGAATCCTCACGTGCGTGTCGCACGTGTTCAACAATTCGGCAGAAAGCCCGTCCACCTCGTGCCCGAAGAGAACGCAGACGGGGAAGCGCGGCTGCCACTCGAACAGATCAACGGCATGAGTGCTCGTTTCAATCGCCGCAATCTCGTAACCTTGCTCTTGCATATCCCTCACACCGCGGACCGGATCAGCTAATGGCTGCCATGGGACACGGAGTTCGGAACCGAGCGCCGTCTTCGTGATCGCACCCTTCGGAGGGCGAGCCGTAATCCCGCTCAGCAGCAACCGCTCTATACCGGCGCCGTCGCCTGTTCGGAAGAATGCCCCGACGTTGTACATGCTGCGAACGTTATCGAGCAAAATCGTGACAGGCAAGCGCAACAGATCATACGAAGCCGCCCCGGTGGTTGCACGGTAGGGCACACGCTCGGCTATCCCCGGTCCAGTCCCGCTCTCTTCCACAACTCGTCTACTCTGCTGATTACTTCAGGCGACATCGTGATTACATTGGGCCATCGGCGGGTGAAGCCCTCCGAAGGCCACTTCGTCGTCGCATCCACGCCCATTTTCGACCCGAAGTTCGAAAGACGGCTGGAGTGGTCCAGCGAGTCTACCGGTCCGGTGACGAATTCGATGTCGCGCTGAGGGTCAATATTGTTCAGAGCTTTCCAGGCGGTCTCAGCCACGTTTTGCACGTCCACATCTTCATCAACCACGACAATGCACTTGCTGAACATCGCCTGGCCCAGTCCCCAAATTGCATGCATGACCTTTCGCGCATGGCCCGGATAGGACTTTCTGATCGAAACGAGCACGAGATTGTGGAACACGCCTTCCGCCGGCATACAGATGTCGCGCACTTCAGGCAGCTGCGTGCGCATCAGCGGGAGGAATATGCGCTCGATCGCCTTGCCCATGAAGAAATCTTCCATGGGCGGCGGGCCGACAATCGTCGAGACATAGATCGGCTTCTTGCGATGGGTCATGCATGTGACATGGAAGACCGGATAGTCATCATCAAGCGAGTAAAAACCGGTATGATCTCCGAACGGCCCTTCCCGGCGAAGTTCGCCCAAATTCAAGTAGCCTTCGAGCACAATTTCAGAGTGCGCCGGGACTTCCAGATCACACGTCTCACATTTCACCATCTCTACTGCTTTGCGGCGCAGGAAACCGGCAAACAGCATTTCGTCGATAGCGGGCGGAAGCGGCAGGACCGCCGAGTACATCGTAATCGGATCGGCGCCGATCGCCACTGCCACCGGCATTCGCGTGTCTTTGCCTTCCGCAAGCAACCTTCGGTAATGATCTGCTCCGTGTTTGTGCTTCTGCCAATGCATTCCGGTGGTGGTGTCATCAAAGACCTGCATCCGGTACATGCCGCAGTTGCGCTTGCCGGTTTTCGGATCTTTTGAGAACACCATCGGCAAGGTGATGAACGGCCCTCCATCGCCCGGCCAGCACTGCTGAACGGGCAGTTCCCGCAAGGAGAAATCTCGGTGCCGGATCACCTCTTTACAAGGACCGCTCGACACTCTCTTAGGGAACATCGCACTCAACTCCCCCAGCTTTGGAAGCAGCCTGATCTTGTCCAGCAGCCCTTCAGGCTTTTGCATCTCGAGCAAATCGGAAAGGCGGCCCGCTACTTGCTCGACGTCGTCGACTCCGAGCGCAAGTTCCATCCGACGCATACTCGCGAACGCATTAATCAGCAGAGGGATCTTTGAACCGGTCGGCTTCTCGAATAACAGCGCCGGCCCTCCTCGTTTAACACTGCGGTCTGCAAACTCCGTAATCTCAAGTTTGGGATCCACTTCGAAAGGAATTCGCTTCAGTTGCCCCGCCCGCTCCAGCGCACGCACAAACTCTCGTAAGTCATTGAACGCCATGAATATTCGTCACACCCATTATCATGAGAATGATTTATGGAGAAACGAACCGCGCTCGTGACGGGAGCGAGTCGAGGAATTGGGAAGGCCTGTGCGGACGCATTAGCGACTGCCGGACATCGCGTCGCCGTCGCAAGCCGCACCCGGCCAGCGCTCGACGAAGTGGCCGAAAATCTGAAACAAACCGGTGCGGAGGCTTTCGCGATCGAGATGGATCTTTCCAACGCGGATTCGATAACCGCCGGGTTCTCGCAGGTCGCGAAAGAGTTCGGCCGCATCGACATTCTCGTCAACAATGCCGGAATCGCGAAAGATGGGCTGGCGGTCCGTATGAAGCGCGCGGATTGGGAATCCGTGCTTGCCACAAATCTCAGCGGCGCCTTCTATTGCATGCAGCAGGTCCTGCCCGGAATGATGAGGGAACGTTGGGGGCGCATCGTCAATATCTCCTCTGTGGTTGGTGAAATGGGAAATCCGGGGCAGGCAAATTATGTGGCATCCAAAGCGGGTCTCATAGGCTTAACGAAATCGCTTGCACAGGAAGTGGGCAGCCGCAACATAACAGTGAACGCCGTGGCGCCCGGCTTTATTGAAACCGACATGACGCACGGGCTTACCCCGGAACTCAAAACGAAAATGATAGACGGAACTCCGCTGAAGCGCATGGGAACCGCGGCAGAGGTTGCGGCAGCAGTCAAATTCCTGGTCAGCGACGAAGCATCGTTCATTACCGGTCACGTTCTCGATGTGAATGGCGGCATTTACATGTAGCCCTTGAGGCGTGAATCTCATCGAATGTAACAGCCCGCCGATGTCAAATCTCTTTACTGCTCCCCTGGCACGTCGTGATACTCGCTTCAAGATCGGACTCGTCCAAATGACGTGCTCGACCGATCCTGAGGCGAACTTGCAGAAAGCCATAGCGGCTGTGCGTAAGGCGGCATCCGAAGGCGCCGAGATTGTCTGCCTCCAGGAACTGTTTCGCAGCCAGTACTTTTGCCGCGAGGAAAACGCCGAGCTTTTTAACCTGGCCGAAACAATTCCGGGGCCCTCAACGGAGGCTCTTGGCTCCGTCGCCCGAGAGCTACAAGTTTCCATCGTCGCTTCGCTCTTTGAAAAACGTGCGCAGGGTTTGTATCACAACACAGCAGCAATCCTCGATGCGGACGGCTCCCTCGTAGGGCTCTACCGCAAAATGCACATCCCCGACGATCCTCTCTACTTCGAAAAGTTCTACTTCACTCCCGGCGATCTCGGTTTTAAAAACTTCGAAACTCGCTACTCGCGAATCGGCGTGCTCGTGTGTTGGGACCAGTGGTATCCCGAAGGTGCCCGCATCACCAGTTTGCAAGGCGCAAACGTCCTCTTCTATCCAACCGCGATTGGTTGGCATCCAGCCGAAAAAGCTCAATATGGAGAAGCGCAGCTCGATGCCTGGCGCACTATGCAACGTGCTCACGCCATCTCAAATGGAGTCTTCGTTGCAGCTGTCAATCGCACCGGGTTCGAAGGGACTTCTGACAGCGGACTCGAGTTCTGGGGTAGCTCGTTCATCTCCGATCCTTTCGGGCGCGTTATCGCTCAAGCTCCGGTGAGTGAGGAGAAAGTGCTGATTGCCGAGTGCGATCCGAAGCAAATGGACGAAGTGCGCCGCAACTGGCCCTTTCTGCGTGACCGCCGCATTGACGCGTATTCTCCCATCACCGAGCGCTGGCTCGCCTAGAGCAAGATGGATCCTGAATTTTTTATGCCGGCCGAGTGGGTGCGGCACGAAGCGACCTGGCTTGCGTGGCCGCATGAAAGCACAGATTGGCCGGGCAAATTCGAAGCCATCCAGTGGGTTTACGCCGAGATCGTTCGCCATCTTTCCGCGGTCGAAAAGGTCAGAATTCTCGTTCAAAACAGTGAAGCGCAGGCCGAAGCCTTCCAGGTACTCGGAAAGGCTCACGCCCATCTCAGTGCGGTCGAGTTCTTCCCAATGCCGACGGACCGCAGCTGGACTCGGGACTTCTGCCCCATCTTCGTTACAAATTCCAATCGTCAACCCGTCATGCTGAACTGGAAATTCAAGGGCTGGGCGAAGTATCCCAATTGGGAACATGACGATGCTGTCACCGAGTCGCTTGCAATTCTTCTTCGTTCACGATGCGTAACTCCGGAATGGAACGGCTGCCGGATCGTTTTGGAAGGCGGCAGCATCGACGTAAACGGCGCCGGAACAATTCTCACCACAGAGGAATGTCTGCTCAGTCAGGTACAGGCACGGAATCCCGGACTGAATAGATGCGATCTGGAACAGATCTTCCATCGCTATCTCGGAGCTGGTAAAACGCTGTGGCTGCGCAATGGAATCGCCGGTGACGACACGCACGGTCATGTAGACGATCTGGCCCGCTTCACTGATCCCCATACAGTCGTCATCGCATCCGAAGACGATGCTTCGGAGGTCAACTACGAGCCGCTGAAAGAGAATCTCGAGCTTCTCAAAGAAATGACCGATCAGAGCCATCGTCCTCTTCGAATTGAGACTTTGCCCATGCCTGATCCGGTCTATTTCGAGGGCCAACGTCTGCCCGCAAGCTATGCGAACCTCTACATCGCGAACGAAATCGTACTCGTCCCGACTTTCAACGACGTCAAAGACAGGATTGCTCTCAACAAGTTGTCCGAACTCTTTCCCTCACGCAACGTCGTTGGCATCGCTGCCACCGATCTGGTCCTGGGTCTTGGAACGCTCCACTGTATGACTCAGCAGCAACCTGCTTGATCTTCCTCGCCGCAGCCCCGCTCCTGATTTGGATCTATCTGTTCTTGTTCCGGGGCGGATACTGGCGTGTTGCCAGGCATCTTCGTTCCAGCCGCACATTGGCGGATCGAACCGCGCGCGTGGTTGCCATAGTTCCTGCACGCAATGAGGCCGAGGTGATTGCGCGCTCGATCAGTTCCCTGCTCCGCCAGTCGCACCCCGTCACCGTCATTCTCGTCGATGACAACAGCGATGACGGAACAGCAGAAGCCGCGCGTACTGCGGCCGCAAATCTCGGACTCCTCGACCGCCTGACTATCCTGGCCGGAAAACAGTTACAGCCAGGCTGGAGCGGCAAGCTATGGGCTCTCTCGCAAGGTGTCGAATTCGCGGAAGCGCTTAGTCCGGACTATCTCCTCTTCACTGACGCCGACATCGAACACGATTCAACGAACATTCAGGAACTGCTGCAAGTCGCCGAAAGTGGACCGTTCGATCTTTCATCTCTGATGGTCCAGCTGGAATGTCGCACCTTACCGGAAAAGACGCTTATTCCAGCCTTTGTGTATTTCTTCTTTCAGCTCTATCCTCCCGCCTGGATCAAATCTCCGAATCACGCAACTGCGGGAGCTGCCGGGGGCTGCATCCTGCTACGCCCTGAGGCGCTGGCGCGGAGCGGTGGCCTCAAAGCCATACGGAACACAGTAATCGATGACTGTGCTCTCGCCGCACAAGTCAAACGTAGCGGCAGAAAGGTTTGGCTCGGTCTCACGCGTTCGGCTAGCAGCATGCGCAGCTATGGCTCGTTCGAAGAACTCATGAACATGATCGCCCGCACGGCCTTCCATCAGCTGCGGCACTCAGTTGTCCTGCTTGCCGTAACTACAGCGGGACTAATCGTCACGTACATTCTTCCGCCTGTTTTGACTTTCAGTACTTCAGGTCCCTCAAGACTTTTCGGCGTCACTTCCTGGACGCTCATGGCGGGCACCTTTCTGCCGATGGTGCGTTTCTACAAGCGTTCCCGCTTCTGGGCATTGACCTTGCCAGGAGTCGCCATCATCTATGGCGCGGCAACAGTCTTATCGGCCCTACGCTACTGGAGAGGACGTGGGGGAACGTGGAAGGGCCGTGTTCAGGACGTTCGCTCCTATTGATCGTTTCGCAACAGCACTTTCAAAGTGCCGCGCTGTGCCGCTCTGGCGAACCCCTCTTCCGCCGCACCGAGAGGAAATTCAGTCTCCACCATCTCAGCCACTTGAACCCTACGCGCACTCAGCAGATCAATTGCAGGTTCGAACCGTCCGCACCGCGAACCAACAAGCGAGATCTCATTGACAATCACCGGCGCGGTATCAAGCGCGACCGTTTGGTGGATTGTGGATTTCATCACTACCGTACCCCGTGGGCGAGTCATCGTTACAGCTTCCGCGAGCCCGGCTGCGGATCCAGTTGCCTCAACGACCACTCTGAATGCAGCTTTCGGACGCTCATTTGAGCCGTTTGTCTCAATCCCGGCTCGGCGCGCGATCGTAAGTTTCGTTTCGTGCCTGCCAAACAGGACGACTTGTAAGCCCCTCGCGTTCAGCACCTGGGCAATCAGCAACCCAAGCTTTCCGTCCCCGAGCACGGCCACTCGTTCACCCCGTTCCATACTTACCTGATCCAGAACTTCGCAAGCCGCCGCAAGAGGCTCGGTGAAAACAGCCTGTTCGGTCAGGACTTCTTGGGGAACTTCGTGCAGATTTCGTTCAGGGAGTACAAGATATTCAGCGAAGGCGCCCGGATAATCAACAATCCCGAGAACTTTTCGGAAAGGACAATGGCGTCCGAGCCCGGCCGAGCAGAACTCGCAGGCATTGCAGTTCAAATTGATTTCGCCCACCACCCGCTTGCCAGTTAGATTCGCGTTGTCACACTGAATCACTTCGGCTACGAATTCATGCCCCGGAATGCCGGAAAATCCGTAGTAGCCGCGCTGTAGTTCGAGATCCGTGTTGCAAACGCCCGCCACGAGCATTCGCAGTAAAGCCTGGCCGGCCTTGCGTTCAGGGATGTCTGTTTCCCGGACCGCAACCCGCCCGGCCGCCAGATAAACGGCTTTCATGCCGTCTTCACTTGATTACCAGCGATTCTTGCTTCCGCCGAAATCCCTTTGGCGCTCACCGCCGCCCGCCGAACGTTCCCGTCGCTCCGGAGGCCTTGCCTCATTTACCACCAACGATCTTCCCATCAAAGCTCGACCGTTGCATGCCTGCACGGCCTGTGTCGCCAACGAATCGTCGTTGATCTCCACGAAACCGAACCCCCTGGCCTCTCCGCTGAAGCGATCGCGAAGAATGTTCACACTGTCTACCTGTACGCCTGCCTCTGCAAAGAAAGCCTGGACGTCCGCCTCAGTAGCCTTGTAGGGCAGATTGCCTACGAAAAGCTTTGTCACTCAACTCTCCTTCTGTTGTTCGGAACTTCGAAGTCACCTGAATTTGGGCGAACATTGACGGGAAAGTCACCACTAACGGAAAACTACAAACTCCAAACGGACCTTCACATAGTCCCACAACTATATTTTAGGCAAAAGTCGATCGCGTACCGGATTTCACGAAAACACGTTTTCTTACCGGGGTGTAATCAGACCTCCCAGCTTGTCCTCTTCGCTGGCGATCTGCCGGGGGAAGCGTGTCCGATAAGCCTCCAGGTATTTGTAGCCCGACCCAGTATTGAAGATTACAGTTCTGTCGTCCGGCTTCAAAAACCCATTTGCCAGCAACTTCTTAACGGCAGCTACGCAGGCCCCCCCTTCGGGCGCCGGGAAGATGCCCTGTTTCTCAGACATCAGTAAGCCGGCGTCCAGCATCTCCTCGTCTGAAACCGAGACAGCGATCCCTTTGCTCTCGCGAACCGCCCGGAGGACTAGAAAATCTCCTAGGGCTTTCGGCACCCGCAGCCCGCTCGCAACCGTATGCGCCCCTTTCCAGAACTCGCTCGCTTCAGCATCGTTCTCGAAAGCCCGAGTGATCGGCGCGCAGCCCGTTGCTTGCACGGAAATCATCTTGGGCCTCTTCGTCCCGATCCACCCCAGTTCTTCCAGTTCCGCGAAGGCTTTCCACATGCCGATCAGGCCTACACCGCCCCCGCACGGATACAAGATCGCGTCGGGAACCTCCCAGTCAAATTGTTCCGCTACCTCGTACCCCATCGTCTTTTTGCCTTCTATGCGATACGGCTCCTTGAGCGTACTGACCTCGAACCAGCCCTCGGCAGCTTTCCTTTCAGCCACAATCCGCCCGCAGTCGCTGATCAGACCATCAATCAGCCTGACGTCTGCGCCGAAAGCGCCGCACTCCAGAAAATTCGCCTCTGGAACGTCCTGCGGCATGAAAATGTGTGCCTCCAGGCCCGCGGCCGCGGCGTACGCGGCCAACGCTCCCGCTGCGTTTCCCGCTGAAGGAATGGCCAGTTTTTTTGCCCCGAGCTTGCGAGCCATGGTCACCGCACAACACAGGCCACGTGCCTTGAACGAATCCGTCGGATTTCGGCCCTCATCCTTAATCCACACATTCCGGGCGCCGATCTCCGCCCCTAGCGCGTCGGCCCGAATCAACGGTGTCCAGCCTTCGGATAGCGTCACTGCGTCGGCCGCATCCGCCGGCAGCACGGGCGCGTAACGCCACATGCTATTCACCGCCGATTTCAGGTGGTTGCGCTTCCAGGTGCTGCGGATCCCATGCAAATCGTAATGCACCAGTAACGGCGCGCCACAATCACAGAGATTTCTTAGCTGCTCTGACGGATATTCCTGGTTACACTTGCTACATCCGAGTTTCGAAGCTTGACCCATTCTTTCCATCGTACCGATGCAAATTTTTAACAGATTTACACATTTCGGAGGCAAATTTTGCCGATTCGTGCAATAATCGCCCTTATCGAAAGCAAAGCTCTCGGGGGTTCCCGTGCGGTATCCATTCAGTCGGGACGAACAGCTAGCCATGGCCAGATATGTGTCCGCCATTAAAGACCAGCTCCAGCACGTCGCGGACGTTCTTACCACGCGCTACGACAAGGAAAGCAGAGTGGCTGATGTCGCTCTCAAAACCCTCGCCGACGCTGCCTTGCTCGAACGCGAACTCCTGAATGTAGAAGAACATCTGGACGGTGTGCAGCATTTGCCGTTTACAGAGTTCTCACCTCCGGCGATATACTAACGAGGGATTCATGATATTCCGCGTTCGTCTCTGGTGGATCCCTCTAGTTCTCACGTTGGCTCCCCTTCCCTCGCCAAGCGCCGAATGCGTTTATTTTAGTTCGGGATTCACGATGGATGTCGAATCGCACACCGAAAACGGGAGCACGTTTATCCTCAAAACCAGTTCCGGATCGATCGAGCTTCCGGCTGGTGAGATTCTGAAGATCGTCCCACTTCCCGCTGCTGCCGCCGTACCTCCACAGCAACAAAAGGTTCACAAACCGGACGCTATTGCGACTGCAGCGCTCAATGAGGGCCTTGAGGTCGAGTTCGTGCGCAGCGTGGCAAAAATCGAATCGAACCTTCAGCAAAATGCGGTCTCGCGCAAGGGGGCTCTCGGCGTCATGCAACTCATGCCGTCGACCGCCGGGACTCTCGGAGTCAACGCGCGTGACGAAAGCGAAAATGCAGAAGGAGGCGCCAAATACCTGCGCCAGCTTCTGATCAAGTATCACGGGGACTCGGCGCTGGCGCTGGCGGCATACAATGCTGGTCCAGGCGCCGTGGCGAAATTTAAGGGCGTCCCACCCTATGCCGAGACAAGAGCCTACGTCCTCCGGGTTCTCCGAGAGTACGCGAAGGAATCACGCGCCGCGAAAGCGAAACCGAATGCCGCTTCGGCTTCATCCTCACCTAATAAGCCCAACGCCACAGACTGACACCGGCCGTGTAGCCCGCGCCTACGGCCGCAAAAAGAATCAGGTCGCCCTTTTTCAATCGCCCTTCCGCGAGCGCATCCCGAGCCGCTAATGGAATCGTGGCTGCTGTTGTGTTCCCGAATCGATCAAGGTTGATCACGACGTTCTCCGGCGGAATTCCCAGTCGCTCAGCCGTAGCAGTGATAATTCGTTTATTCGCCTGGTGAGGTATCAGCAGCTTGACGTCGCTGGCTTGGAAGCCGTGTCGTCGAAGAATCGCTTCAGAAAGCTCAAACATCTTCCGGACTGCGAACTTGAACACCTGCTGCCCTTCCTGCTTCACGTAGTGCTGGCGGGCATTCACTGTTTCTGTGCTTGCCGGCATGCGGCTCCCGCCCGCGGGCATATTCAGAAAGGGCGCGCCGGATCCATCGATTTCATTTAAATGGCCGATGTATCCGGAATAGTCATCCTCTGAAGCTTCAACCAGAAATGCGCCCGCTCCGTCACCAAAAAGAATGCACGTGGACCGATCCGTATAATCGATGATCCGCGACATAGTATCTGCGCCAATGACGAGAATCTTGCCGTGACTGCCGGCGCAGACCATTTGTGCGGCCACTGTAAGGCCATAAAGAAAACCCGAGCACGCCGCCACCAGGTCGAATCCCCACGCGCCCTTCGCGCCCAGCTTATGCTGAACCAGGCACGCCGTTGACGGGAACAGCATGTCGGGCGTCACCGTACAGACGATTACCGCCTCTAGCTCATCCGGCCCGACGCCCCGTTGCTGTAAGGCATCCCGTGCGGCCTCGAGTGCCATGTCTGATGTGGCAATCGTCTTCTCTGCTATATGCCGCTCTTTGATTCCCGTACGCTCTACAATCCAGGCGTCATTTGTTACCACCATGCGAGACAGGTCATCGTTGGTCAGTACTTGAGGCGGAACAAAGCACCCCACTGCACTAATTTTTGCTTTCGGCAAGAAGTTTCCTTATCGGGTCCGGCAGGAAGGACAGCTAAGATGCGAAAACGCCGTTTTTGCCCGTAGCACCATGGTACAGTTGGGAAAAAATGCAAGTCGAGACTGCTCTTTTCTTTGAAACTGCAGAGCAGATTTACGGTCGTGTTTTCCGCGCATTTCGGCCGCGTACGCCGATCCCGCAAATTACCGTCGAGTACCGGAAGTTTGCCAACGCCACCAGCCGTATCCGGCTTGAAAACTCTCAACTGCGGGTCGAAATCAGCGATCTTCTCGAAGGAGCTCCGGCACCCATACAGGAGGCGCTTGCGTATATCCTGATCGCGAAGCTGTTCCGGAAGGTTCCGGCCAAGACCTTCGTCGCTCGCTACCGTCGGTACCTGAACCGGACCGACGTCCGGCGAACGCTCCACCTCGTGAAGCAGGAGCGCGGCCGCAAACTCTTTCGCGATCCCGCCGGGCAGGCTTTTGATCTGACCGCAATATTCGCGGATCTCAATCTACGCCATTTCAACGGCCTCATGGCGCAGCCACAACTCGGCTGGAGCCTGCGCCCGTCGCGATCGACTCTCGGGCACTACGACCCGTCGCACAACGCTATCATCTTGACTTCTTTATTCGACACGCAGGATACGCCAGAGATCATCGTCCGCTTCGTGATGTTCCACGAGATGCTTCACCTCAGGTACCCTACGGAGCACCGGGGGGCTCGACGCTGCGTACACACCAAGGAATTCAAAATCGCGGAGAAGCAGTTCGAAGCGTACGAGGAAGCCAAATCAGAACTGCGGCGTTACCTTGACCAGCGGTCAAGAGCAAACGGCTAGTTAGGCCAAACTGGCTGACGCTGAGATAAACCGGAGCTGTGAACTCATTTGCTCCAGATGTTGAACAACGGATTGCGCGGCCAGAGACCGATATCCGAGATAACAGAGCAGATAGTTGCACTCTGCCCGGACCACCGATAGCGAGAACTTCACTTTCAGCCAAACCAGTCGGCTGACCAGTTCCGAGTGGTCTTCCTTGCTCTGGGCCAACAGGAAACGTGCCGTAACGTGCAACTTGTTGAAGTCCAAGATGATGCAGGCCAGATACTGCTGAAAGATGTGCAGGCGCTCGCGGCGCAGCTTCCGGTAGAGAGAAAGATCAAACCCGGGCTGCTGCGAGAGAAACTGAAAATCGTCCTTCGCGAGCAGATTCTGCATCGCGTGATAGGACTGCGCAGAAAAGCTTTCCAGCCATTCCGGAGAAACGTCCTCCACTCGATAGGCTTTCAGAAGCTTATACAGAATCGGGGCTAACAAAACAATGAAAAGCCCGCCGGCAATCAAAGGTACCAGTACCAAAGGATTGGCTTGCATGGACACCGTACGTTCAAGGTAGCGGAATTACGACCATCTTTTCAAGAGTAGAAGCAAGTTTTCTGCAATCTGCGAGAGGATTTATTTCGAAAAGACCTCCGCGCTCATAAGTGCCACTTATGCCGGATTTCTCCAATGGTCAAATTCCGTGTCCGAGCTCATTCCCTGAGCGCCTTGATGCGCGCATCAAGGAGGAGTTGATTGCCTCCAGTTGACCCATTAATCTTTGCTGTTCGGGCTTGCTCCAACTGTGACCCAAAGTGACCGAGGCCGTCTCACCCTTAGGACTAAGCAACAAGAGCCAATACAAGTAGCACGCAGCCGTCAGCGAAATCAAAACGACGTTCATAATCGCAGACGAGCGGTGCACCCAAAAACTCTGGACCAGCAAAAGAATTAACTCGCCCCCGAAACAGACAATAAATCCAACACTGAACACAGCGAGATTCTTTGGCATTCTTATCGGAAACCAAAGTGTAAATACAAGAATAGAGCCCAGAACAATCAGGGCAGCCATGGCGATCATGCGCTCGAGGACAAACGCGATCGACAGAGCTTGATTCACGTGATTCTGATGGGCTCCGGACAGATCCAGACTCGCATATTCAGGCTTCGCACTGACTGCGGCGATCAAAACTGCCGCGATAAAAGCTGCGTTCAGTAGTTTGCGGGCAAAACGCAATACACCAGGAAATCGCACCAGCAACGATTCAATTAGCGCGTAAACGAGCCACAGGAACAGAATCCAGCTAATAGCCCTCATGCCCATCCACGTCACCCTGTAATCCAGCTTGATGAGGTTAGTGTACTTTTGCGCAAACGCCAGCAGCGACTGGAACAAGTCAAAGAGAAGGTAAATGCTGAACGCGAGGTACAGCTTTTGACGACTTAGAGTTGCAAGCCGGAGCACAAGCAAAAAGCCCAACAAGCTGCTCACGGCAAGCGCTAGGGCGCTCCAGGACATACCAGGCAAAGGGGTCTCAGGGGTAATTCTGTAGAGCTATACTAACACCGATCGTGCGAACGCCGCTATCCCGTCCAAGGCTAGCTGTTAGAATGCAAAGCTCCATCGACCAGCCAAGGTCCCTGATTCGGGTTATCAGGCGGCACCGGCCATGGCGGCATCGCTTTTACCGGACTGGCTTTGAGCCATGGCACCTGGCCGGGGGTAGGCAGCGGCGGAATAGCCTGCGCAACGCCGGTGGCAATCAATCCAGTCAAAACGAACAGGGCTGTCTGCATAAGTTTTTGCATAAAATCGAAAATCTCCTCAGTTTTATTTGTGAGCTTGAATCGCTCCGACCGTCACAGTACTCGACCTTTATCCACATAAGGAGGTTGACCAGCACGTTTTCCGGCAACAGAACGTAGGCATACTGGTACTTAGTTCTCTTGTATGCTGACCCTTTACTGTGTTTAATTTGAAGTGCGAATTGATGAAGGGGCTGGGCGAAGCTTTAGCGGTGAAGGAGTCTCTCACCAAAAGTTGGCGGCGCGAATTGGCACTGATTCGGTCCTCTTATGGTCGCTTGGTGTACCTTGTCGGACTGAGAAATCCTGACACAGGACATTACGAGTATTACGGCGGGGACGGAGATACTGCCCAAGCCGTAAATTCGGACCTTCGGCAGGTTCACGAGTCTATCTTCAAAGACTGGGTCGCGTACCCTCTCGAACGGAAGAAAGCTGATATCGAACTGTATATCGGGGGTCTCGATCAGGTCGATCGGGCCGAACTCATTGATGCCTGGTTGCGACTGACGCCTTACAAGAATCTCGTCCCCGCCTCGATCCGAGGTCCTGAACGCCGGAAACACATCTCTGATTTCGAAGCGATTCTCGGGCTGCTTAAGAACGTGTACGGCGTCGCTTCGCCAGATCAAACCGCATAGCGGCAGCTACCACCTGCCCTACGATCTCCGCTTCTCCGGGATACTGGAAGATCTCCGGCGGTACCTCCGAACTTGCATGTGACCACACGACCAGTTTTCTGTCGGTTTCCGTACACCAGCCGCAACGAAATCCGGCGCGATGCTCTATGAAGTAAATAGGCCGTTCGGACTCGGTCAGCCACCCGCCCTTTGCCACTCGATTTCGGGTCTCATCGATTTGCACAAAAGTTCCGGGTCGTAAGATTGGATGCATCGACCAGTCTTCCGTACCTATGAAGGCATAGCGGTGCTGCCGTGAGTTCGGCGACCCGACTAGGGCGAGGGGAAGACGGCCCCATCGTCGTACGCTGCGGCTCAGATAGAAGGTCGCCTTGGGATCTACGTCGGGCTTGAGTTCCACAGGTAACTCAACCGACTGTTTCCCTGAGAATCGGACTCCGAACGGGCGCGTGCTGTCCAGCGGTAGGGAGGCCGAGTCCCTCGGTAGTTCTTCAATCGGGACGCCATACCACCTTAGGACAGTTCCCATATCCAAACCGTAGATTGCGCAAAGAGAGTACAGCCTGTATAAAGACGGTACGGTTCCCTTGTTTTCAATATCAGAAAGGCGGCTGAGTCCAATCAGAAATTCATCGTTCCCATGTTGGTTAGCAACTCGCTGACTCGCCTCTTCAACATCGCGATACCGCAACGAGAGGCGTTCGCGCTCGCGTCTTAATTTCTGACCTGCTTGCTGCATTCGGCATCTCTAGTCTGGAGCACGTCCGCTCCTCAGCAGCTAAAATACCACGTATGGGGCGTAAGTTGTTCTGTTATCAGAACAACTTCGGATCGACACGCAAAGTTTTCCGAATCTACAGAGGCGATACCCAGTGCTTGCGAGCCCAGGGATGCTCTAGGTAGGCGGACTAAATGACTGTAAATAAAAGCACTTCAAGAAAGCTCCGTGATATCGGGGCCCGCTTTGGGAGTACTGGCGTTGTATGACAAAACGTATCAACATGGCAGTTGCCATTCAAGGGGAGCTCGGCGCTTTTAGCTATTCTGCTGCAAGGAAATTCGTCGGTAATTCTGCTCGAATTCTGTCGTGTGAGACATTTAAATCCGTATTCGAAGCACTTGAATCCGGCGACGCTTCCGCCGCGGTTATTCCTATCGAAAATACATTACATGGCAGTGTACACGAAAATTACGATCATTTAATCGATTACGGCCCCCGGATCGCGGGCGAGACCAGCCTCCGCATCTGCCACAATCTAATCATCTTCGGTCAAACGAAATTCAGTGAGGTACGTTACGCATACTCCCACCCGGTCGCGCTCAACCAATGCAGGGAATTCTTTCGAAAAAATGATCGAATTCAGCCAATTTCGTTTTACGATACCGCGGGCAGTGTGAAAATGCTGAGGGAAAAACGGCTCGACAACTCAGCCGCGATCGCCTCCGCGGCCGCTGCGGAACTGTACGGCGGTCGCATCCTCCGTCGAAACATCGAGGATAACCGACAAAACTTCACTCGTTTTTTTCTATTGACGAAACAACAGCGAGTGTTAAAAGACAAGCGACGTCCCTGGAAGACGTCGGTCGCCTTTTCCCTCGCCAATGCTCCAGGCGCGCTCTTCAAAGCTATGGCCTGCTTCGCCTTACGCGATTTGTCACTGACCAAAATCGAATCGCGCCCACTGCGGGACCGACCGTGGGAGTATCTTTTCTATCTTGATCTGCTCGGGTCACCAGAAGACCCGAAAGTCGAAAGCGCTCTCTCCAATCTTCAGGAGATGACGCTATTTTTTAAAATTCTGGGCAGTTATCAGCCGACGCCGTAACATGGAGGTCTCTCTGACCTCAACTAAATATCATAGTAAAGTGCAAATTCGTAGGGATGCGGGCGAAGCCGAACCGCCTCGGCTTCAGATTTTCTCTTATACCCCACGAACGTTTCAATCAGTTCTTCTGAAAAGACGTCCCCTTTTCCCAGAAATGCGTGATCCTCTTCCAGGCAGTCCAACGCTTCGTCCAAAGATGCGGGCATAGAAGGCACTTTTCGCATTTCTTCGGGCGAAAGATCATAAATATCTTTATCGAGCGGTTCTCCGGGATCAATCTTGTTAATGACACCGTCCAGCCCAGCCATCATCATTGCGGCAAACGCGAGGTATGGATTCGACGCCGGATCGGGCGGCCGAAATTCCACTCGTTTCGCCTTTGGGCTATTTGAATACATGGGGATGCGGACGGCAGCCGACCTGTTTCGCCGGGAATACGCGAGATTCACAGGAGCTTCATAGCCGGGTACAAGCCGTTTGTAGCTGTTCGTGGTCGGTGCGATGATAGCCGACAACGCCCTCGCATGCCGGAGCAAGCCCCCTATGTACCACAGTGCAGTTTGGCTCAGGCCGGCGTAGTTATCACCCGCGAACAACGGTTTCCCGTCTCTCCACAAACTCTGATGAGTGTGCATGCCGCTGCCGTTGTCTCCAAATAACGGCTTCGGCATAAACGTGACCGTCTTCCCGTACTGGTACGCCACGTTGCGAACAATGTACTTGTACAGCATCATATTGTCCGCTGACTTCACCAGCATGTCGAAGCGCTGGTCAATTTCGCATTGGCCGCCACTTGCCACCTCGTGATGGTGACATTCTATATTCAAGCCGCATTCCAACATTGTGGCCACCATTTCGCTGCGCAAATCCTGGTAATGGTCAGTCGGCGGAACCGGGAAATAGCCTTCCTTGTATCGTGGTCGGTAACCGAGATTATTGTGTTCACGCCCGGAGTTCCACCGCCCTTCCTCGGCATCAACGAAGTAGAAGCCGCTGTGCGCGTTCTGATCGAACCGAATGTTATCGAAGATAAAGAACTCGGCTTCCGCTCCGAAGTAGGCGACATCCGCAACACCGCTGTTCTTCAGATACAGCTCCGCCTTCTTGGCAATCCAGCGTGGATCCCGATCATAGTGTTGTCTTGTAATCGGATCGACGATGTCACCAAGCATCACCACTGTTCGGGTCTCAGCGAAAGGATCGATAAAGATCGTGGACGGGTCCGGGATGATCAACATGTCGCTTTCATTAATTGCCGCCCATCCCCTGATACTCGAGCCATCGATGCCGAAGCCGTCTTCAAACGAGCTTTCCTCGAGCATGTTGATGGGGTAGGATACGTGTTGACTCAAGCCCGGCAGATCCGTAAACCGCAGGTCCACTTGCCGTGCGTCGTTCTTCTTTGCGAATTCCAGAGCTTCTTGTGCGTTCATTGAATTTAGCTTAGGACAGAACTAGTAAGCTCGCGAGACGCGCGTACACGAGAATGAAGTGAAGAGATGTCAGCCCGCACCGTGTCCTCTGGAGAACAGCTCAGTCTTTCGCTCGCCCCGGAGCGCCGCGTTTTTCAAGTCAGCGAACTGAACTGCGCTGTACAGTCCCTGTTCGCTTCGGAATTTCAGAGTATTTGGATAATCGGCGAGATCTCGAGTTGCCGCGCCGCTCCCAGCGGCCATTATTACTTCTCGCTCAAAGATGATCGTAGCCAGCTCAAATGCGTGCTGTTCAAAAGCACCGCCCGTCTTATAAGATTCAAACCGCAAGACGGTCTTGCCGTCCTCGCGCGGGGCAGCCTGGAGGTATATGAAGCTCGGGGTGAATATCAGCTGATCGTTGAACTCTTGCAGCCGAAGGGCGCCGGAGCTCTCCAACTTGCGTTTGAACAACTGAAAAAGAAGCTCGGCGAAGAAGGGCTCTTTGATCCGTCCCGCAAGCGTCAGCTGCCCCGGCTTCCGATTCGCATCGGCATTGTCACCTCCCCGAGCGGTGCTGTCATCCAGGACATGCTGCGGGTACTCGAGCGCCGATTCCGCGGCCTCCACATCCGGCTTTACCCGGCGCTTGTGCAGGGAGACGGCGCTCTCGAACAGCTCTGCGCCGGTCTCCGCTTCTTCAGCTCGCGTTCCTGGGCGCAAGTTGTAATCCTCGCGCGAGGGGGCGGGTCGCTCGAGGACCTCTGGACGTTCAATGAAGAGGCACTGGCACGAGCGATTGCATCGTCCTCTGTCCCGGTCATCTCCGCGGTCGGGCATGAAACCGACTTCACGATCTCCGATTTCGTCGCCGACGTGCGGGCGCCCACTCCCTCGGTTGCGGCGGAACTGGTGGTTCCAACTCGCGAAAGTCTGATCGAGCAGATTGAGAACTGCCGGTCGAAAGCGCTTCAGGCATTGCGCTATCGCCTGGTCGTGAGCGCACGTGACCTGCATGCGCGAAGTGTCGAAAGGGCTGCTACGTCCATTCGGCGTGCGGTGGCGCGGAGGAGCCAACATGTTGACGAGCTTGATCTGCGCCTCGATCGCCTGCTTCACCGGTTTCTCGAGTCGAGAGCACGCAGGTTAGAAAATCTCACGCGACGGCTTCAGGCAGCTGACCTGCGACTGCGCTTTGCCCGGGATCGCGCGCGCCAGCAGTCGCTCGAAGCGATGCTTACCCAGGGAATGCAGAATCGTCTTTTCCAGCTTCGGCGGAGGGTGGATTCCGCTCACGCCCACCTCTCGCAGCTCAGCCCGCTTGCCGTTCTCGCACGCGGCTATGCGATCGTGGAAGATCAGCGCAAGCATATCCTGCGATCAGCAAACGAAACCGCAGAGGGCGAGCGTCTGACTGTTCGCTTGCATCAGGGGCAGTTGGTAACGTCCGTAGTTTCCTGTACGGCTTCAAACGAGTAGCGAAAGTATACTGTGGTTTGAAGTCTGGCGAACACCGGAAGCGCGCGATCTGCCTGCTCAGCGGCGGGCTCGATTCAACGACTTGCCTCGCCATCGCTCGATCGCAAGGCTTCGATTGCTACTGTCTCGCTTTCGATTATGGCCAGCGGCATACGATTGAGCTCGCCGCAGCCGCGCGTGTCGCCGCCAGCCTGAAGGCAAAGGAACTGAAAGTGATTGCTCTCGATCTGCGAGCTTTCGGTGGATCGGCACTCACGAGCGATATCGAAGTTCCGAAAGACCGCGATGAGGAACAGATGTCAGGGTCCATCCCGGTCACGTACGTCCCCGCGCGCAATACAATCTTTTTGTCTTTCGCGCTTGCTTATGCCGAAGTGCTCCGCGCTTGGGACATCTTCATAGGTGTGAATGCAATCGACTACTCCGGCTATCCGGATTGCCGGCCGGAGTTCATCCGCGCCTTTGAAAATATGGCCAATCTCGCGACCAAAGCGGGCGTAGAGGGCTTAACGGAGCTGGTCATCCATACGCCGCTGATGAGGATGACAAAAGCCGACATCGTTCGCAAGGCTGCAGACCTGGATGTGGATCTGAGTTTGACCCATAGCTGCTATGATCCGGACTCAGGGGGCGTGCCGTGCGGACGTTGTGACGCCTGCATCCTGCGCGAAAAGGGCTTTGCGGAAGCCGGGATACCTGATCCCGCGCGCCGGAAATCCGAATCCGTCGAGAAGTGAAAATCGCCGAAATCTTCTACTCGATCCAAGGTGAGGGAAGTCTTGTCGGTGTCCCTTCCGTTTTCGTGCGCAGTTCCGGATGCAACCTTCGTTGCGTCTGGTGCGACACTCCGTACACCTCATGGAACCCTGAGGGCGCCAACATGACTGTCCCGGAAATCGCTGCACAGGTGCTCAGCTTCGGCGCGCGGCACGTCGTGGTGACGGGCGGTGAGCCGATGATTGCGCCCGAGATTATCGCTCTGACCGAGAACCTCAAAAGCGCAAGTCTCCACATCACTGTCGAGACCGCTGGAACCGTTTACACGCCGGTCCGGTGTGATTTGATGAGCGTCAGTCCGAAGCTCTCAAACTCCACTCCGTTGCTGCGCGACGGTGGCCGCTGGGCGGCGCAGCATGACCGCTTGCGGCACCAGTCCGACGTCTTGCGTCAACTTGCATTGAACTATCGCCACCAGTTCAAGTTTGTCCTCGCACAGCCATCGGACCTCTCTGAAGTACAGGCAATGGTAGCCGAGCTTGCTCTTTCGCCCGAATGCGTCATCCTCATGCCGGAGGGCGTCAATCGCGATGTCCTTCAATCGCGGGGGTTGTGGCTCGTCGACATCTGCAAACAATTCGGCTATCGCTTCAGCCCCCGGCTTCACGTGGATTTGTGGGGCGACAAACGAGGCGTCTGACTGGCCTTCGATAAACTAGGACTTGTTTAATTTCAAGCTCTCTGCGGTCGGGTACCTCAATCCTGTCCCGCTTGTCTGGGGCATGCTTCACGGGCCGCAACGATCGCACGTTGATCTTCGGTTCTCGGTACCTTCGGAGTGTGCGCAGCAGGTCGAAGAGGGTGAAGCGGAATTGGGTTTGGTGCCCGTAGCGGAAATCGCTCGCCAGAGCCTCGAAATCGTGCCCGGAGTCGGCATCGCCTGCCTTGGTGCGGTTCGCAGTATTCTTCTCTTCGCAAAAAGACCTTGGCAGGGGGTGCAGTCAGTCGCGGTGGACTGCTGTTCCCGAACCTCAGTGCAACTCGCTCGCGTCATCCTTCGTGAAAAATTTGGCGTTGAGCCGGAATTAGTTCCGCACCCGCCGATTCTCGAGCAAATGATGAAAACGGCTGACGCCGCTTTGGTCATCGGGGACCCGGCCTTGCGAATCGATCCGCTCGCGTTGAGCTATGAGTGCCTGGATCTCGGTCACGAATGGTTTGCGCTCACAGGTCTGCCGATGGTGTTCGCAACATGGGCCGGCAAGCCTGGTCTGCCGCTGGAAGCGATTTCTAAAATCACCGTCGGCTCTTACCATTTCGGACGCGAACGCCTGGCCGAAATTGCTCGCCTTGAGCATGACAAACGGGGTATCACGTACGAACTTGCGCATCGTTATCTCTCCCACCACATCCGTTATGAACTTGGGCCCAGAGAGCTGCTAGGCCTGGGCACATTCCTGGAATTAGCGGATTTCCGTCCCGCGAGTCTGGCCGCAATGTCTTCCTGCAACGACTAGCAATGATTACCCGAAAAGAAGCAATTGAGTTGTTCCAGAGTGACGATCTAGTAACTCTCGGGATGGAAGCGGATTCTGTCCGCAAGAGGCTTCATCCCGACGGGATCGTCAGTTACATCATCGACCGGAACATCAATTACACGAACTTCTGTACCGAATACTGTAGTTTCTGTGCTTTCTATCGCCCACTCGGTCATAAGGAAGGCTACATACTCCCGACAGAAATCATCCTCGACAAGATCCAAGAAACTATCGATCTGGGTGGCACGGGCATTCTCATGCAGGGCGGCCTCCATCCGGACCTCAAAATCGACTGGTACGAACACCTGCTTCGCACCATCAAGGCGCGTTTCGACATCTGGTGTCATTGCTTCTCCGCGCCCGAGATCATGAATATAGCCGAGGTGAGTGGTCTCACTCTCCGCGACACGATTGCTCGTCTCAGAGACGCGGGCCTGGATTCGATTCCCGGCGGAGGCGCAGAAATACTCGATGAAGACGTTCGCCACCGGATCAGCCGCCTGAAGTGCTCTACCCAGGACTGGATCGACGTCCACCGGACCGCTCACGCGCTCGGCATGCGGACTACCGCGACCATGATGTTCGGGACAGGCGAAACCATCGAACAGCGGATGAACCACTTCGATATTGTTCGACGGATTCAGGAGGACACGGGCGGGTTCACCGCGTTCATCCCCTGGTTCTTCCAGCGCGAGTACACGTCTCTCGGGCGATTTGTAAAACAGGAGGCTACCGCAGTCGAATACCTCAAAATGCTCGCGCTTTCGCGCATCTATCTCGACAACATCCTAAATATTCAGGCCTCCTGGGTCACACCAGGCCTCAAGGTTTGCCAGCTCGGATTGCGCTTCGGCGGCAATGACGTCGGCAGCATCATGATCGAAGAGAACGTCGTATCCGCAGCCGGCACCCACCATCGCGCGACTGAAGAACAGCTGCGCCGGCTGATTCGCGATGCAGGCTTCGTACCCAAGCAGCGCGATACTCTCTATCGCACTTACTTCTTGAACTAAAAGCGCAAAAGCGCGTCGCCCGGGGTCGACTCCCGAACAACGCGCTTCGTATGCAGCAGCTCTTGCTTTCCTAAGTTGCTTCGGTCTTCTTTGCAGGTCGGCTCGCCTTGATGCGCTTCATTTCGAGCGACTTGTTCGACCAGTCTTCTGCCTGAGCGATGTCGGCTTTGGAAGCTTCCGGCGAATCTTCCAGGTCCGCTTTCTTTCGGAGAAGAAGATTCATGTACGACATTGCATCTTCATTTTCTTTGTCGATGGACAGACACTTCTTCAGATCTTCAATGCTCTCATTGATAGTCTGCTGATACTTCGCTTTCAGCTCGTCCCGAATCTTGGGATCCTTGATCGGTCCTGGATCGTCAGGCTTCATCTTCTGTTCCACACGGACCGTTTGAATCGGTGTGAAAGCCTGGGCCCAGCCGATTACGCCGAGGTAATAATAGGCTTCGGCGTCCTTCGGATCGACTTCAATGCGCCGCTGGTTCCACTTCTTTGCCTCTTCGAGCGCCGCCGTTTTCTGCTCAGGCGTCCCGGCGCTGGCCGAGTTGTACGCCATCGAAGCCATCGAAGCTAGCGCCAGAGAATTCGTCGGGTCGTTCTTCAGCACTTTCTCGAACTCCGACTTCGCCATCTCGTAATTCTTTTTGTTGTCGGGAGAATCCGCTCCCGGCACCCACTGAATCATGTACGACGTGGCGAGATAGAGTTCAGCGTTCTGGTTCGTCGGATCCAGCCGGACAGCTTCCTTAAAGTGCTTCACAGCATCTGCATACTTATTGTTTTTGTACGATTGCACGCCGTGATTCATCTCGTCGCGGGATTTCAGTTTTTCGCAACCAGCACTGAAGATCAGCAGCCCACCCGTCAGGGCAACCGTTGCCAGTTTAGAGCGAGTTATCATCTTCCAATCCTCGAGCTACTGCCCTGCCTCCACTTTCGGCGTCATGATACCGACTTTATCCAGACCAGCACCCTTGGCATCGTCGATCGCCTGCGCCACGTACCGATAATCCAGGTCCGGATCGCCCTTAACGAAAACGACCTTCGTCGCACGCGTTTTGAAGATATCTTCCAGTCGCGCCTGGAGGTCGGTTTCTTTCACCGGCTGCCCGTTGATTTGTATGCTCTTGTCTTTCAGAACCTCTACCACAATGGTCGGGTCCTGGTTCGGAGGCGGCGGGGGTTGGTTGGGCGGTGGTGGCTGGGGCACGAGTGTGTCCAAACCATGCGGCGTAAGTGGGGTGATGACCATAAAAATGATCAACAGCACCAGCAGTACGTCGATTAACGGCGTGACGTTAATGTCCGCTTTGGCTCCGCCGGAGCCGCCAACTGCCATTGCCATAGCAAATATTCCCTTTCAAAAAACCGATTAGAGACTAAGTCCCTTTTTCTTGTCCTGGATCTCTTCTGTAAGGAGACCCAACTGATCTACCCCGGCGGTCCGGAGATTGTCAATAACATCCGTGACACCGGAGAAGCGCGCCCGCGCATCCGCCTTGATGTAGACCGTTTTGTCCGTCCGATTTTGCTGCAGGTCTTTTACTTTGCCGCTAAGCTGATCAACCTGAATCAGGCTGTTGCCCGGGCTCAGAAACACTTTCCCGTCGCGTGTAATGGCAATCAGGATCGCGTCTTCCTTATCTGCTTCCTGCATCTTGATCGGATTGTGTGTCTTCACCATGGTCACGTTCACACCTTTCGACAACATGGGCGTGATGACCATGAAGATGATCAGCAATACAAGCATCACGTCGACCATTGGGGTGACATTGATGTCCGATACGACTGGAGGCGCCTTGGGTAATTTCATCTTGCTTCCTCTTGTGTGGTCCTAAAGAGCATATTGAACCGGCAGGACAGGGGAGCAACCGCAATAAGTTGCTCCCTCTGCTTCGATTCAACCTTCTTGGCTATTCCCGTTCGAGCGACCTACTTAACTCCTACTCTGGCCTGCGTCCGTTTCAGGAAGTAGTCGATCAGCTCAGAGCTGGAATTGCCCATCTCCACGTCAAATGCTTCAATGCGGTTAGTGAAGTAGTTGAACATCCAGACGGCCGGGATCGCCACGAACAGACCGACAGCGGTGGTGATGAGGGCTTCGGAAATACCACCGGCTACCGCGCCCAGACCGGTCGACTTCGACGTCGAGATCGATTTAAACGCGTTCATGATGCCGACTACTGTTCCGAACAGTCCGACGAACGGAGCAGTTGAACCGATAGTCGCCAAGCTGCTGACGCCGCGCTTCAGTTCGGCATGCACAATCGCTTCGGCACGCTCGAGAGCGCGGCGCGAGGCTTCGATATCTTCACCCGGAATCTCAGCGCTCATCTGATGAGCCTTGAATTCCTGTAGACCCGCAACTACGACCTTGGCCAGATGGCTCTTGTTAAACCGGTCGGCAATCTTGACCGCTTCTTCCAGCTTGCCTTCGCGAAGTGCTCCCGCCACGGCTGGAGCAAAAGCCCGCGACTGCTTGCGAGCGGCATTGTAAGCAATCAGGCGATCGATCATAACTCCGATCGACCACGCCGACATAATGAAAAGACACAGGACAACAAGTTTGGCAAGAATGCCCATGTTGCCCCATACCGAGCGTGGATCAAAGCTGATACCCTCAGCTTCCTGGAATAACCAGAACGCCCAAACCTGAAGTTGTAAAACCATGCTCTATCTCCTAAGTTGAATCGAAATTGGAATAACTGACTCGCTTCGGGTTACTGGCTCAGCGTGAAATTCACGATGATGTTCGTAACCACCTCCACTGGCTGTCCATTCAGCATAGTAGGTTTGTACTTCCACTGCAGAACGGCTTCTCGCGCGGCATTCACTAGCAGCGGGTGCCCGCGCACTAGTTGAAGATTTTCAATGTTTCCCTCTTTGCTGATCGTTGCCGTGAACTCTACGGTTCCCGATACGCGAGCCGATTTGGCAAGCGGCGGGTATACGGGCTGCACGCGGCGGATCAGGTTTGCCTCAGCGACCTGTCCACCTACTCGGACCGGACCGGTCGGACCCTTTGGCTTCGGAGGAGGGGGCGGCGGCGGCGCGCCCGGCACACCGCCGATAACGCCACCGATCACTCCGCCGGCAGCGCCGCCAGCTTCGCCCGATCCGCCAACCACGCCAGCGCCCACGTCCGGCGGCGGCGCGGCTTCTTCAATCTTGTTGATCTGTTTTGGAATCACCTTGGGAGCCATCAACTGATTCGCAATGAATTGCCGGACCACCGGTTTAGGCTGCACCTTCGGAGCTGCGGGCGGTGGAGGCGGCGGCGGTGGCGGTGGCGGTGGCGGTGCAACCAGCATGCTCTTCAACTGCGCACTGGGCAGGGCTTCCGTATAGATCAAAGGGATCAGAATCAAAATGCCAATTATTCCGATCTGCAGAACTAACGACAGCACGATCGTGTATGGCTTCTTGGTCTTTTGCGTCCCGTCTACGAACGTTTGGTCAAACATAATCCCCTCGCTCGGGTCCCCATCTGCGGGACCCTCCATCATCCTTCTAGTAAGACTGCTCGAACCCCACTTCTTATTTCACGGTTCGGATCGGTTTTGCTCCCGCCGGCATCTTCGCTCGGCTCGGAGTTGCGCTCACCGGCCTAGCCGCTCTCTTGCGGCCTTCAGACACGTTCATCCAAAAGACCAGAATCGGGCTTGCAATGAAGATCGACGAGTAAGTTCCTACGATAATGCCGACCACCAATGCGAACGAGAACCCATTCAACACCTGCCCCCCGAACAGGAACAGGGACAACGCTGTCAGAAACGTCAGACCCGACGTCAATACGGTTCGGCTCAGAGTCTGATTGATACTCATGTTCACGATCTGGGTGAACGATCCGCGCACCTGCATCCGCAGATTCTCGCGAATCCGATCAAAGGTAACGATCGTGTCGTTCATCGAATAACCCACGAGTGTGAGTAGAGCTGCAATTACCGTCAGGTCAATTGGCTTGTTGAAAATCGAAAATAGCCCGATAGTAATGATGGTGTCGTGAAACACAGCGATCACCGCCGCCACTCCATAGATCCATTCGAACCGAAAAGCGATATACACCAACATCGCGCCGAGTGCGAGCAGCACAACATTGATAGCCTGCTGCCTCAGGTCCGCGCCGATCCTGGGCCCAACCACCGAATTGCTCCGGATCGCGAAATTGCCCGCAAACGCCTGTGCCCGCAGCACGTTCATAACCTGCGGCTTCATTCCAGGCACGCCGGATAATTCATCGATGCTCCGGATCAATCCCGAATGAGCTGTCCGGTAATCGACAATCCCTTTGGCGAGAGCTTGAATCGCGTCATCCGACATCGCCGCCCCCGCAGCGGTCAGCGGGTCTCGCAATCGGTTAACAAGGTCCTGGTCGCTCGCCAGATTAATGTCCAACTTCCCGCCAGCGTTCGGATTGAAGGCGCCGTTCAAAGCGTTGACGATGTCGTTCCGCACTGTCTGCAGATTCTCGTCCCTCACCGAAGTCGTAATCAGCGCTTCCTGCGAGCCGCCAACGCCCTGCGAGTTACTCACTTCCTGAACTGAAATCTCGCCCGGAATGCTCTTGTGCAGCGCGGACCGGATCGCTTCCGCCGGAGGCCGTTTGATGAAGTTGACATCCATCAGCGCACCACCCGTGAAGTCTATTCCGTACCGCGGGCCGCCATGAACCCACAGGCTGAGCAGCCCTGCCACGGTAAGCAATCCTGACAGAATGATGAACGGCCACTTCTTGCCAAGAAAATCAAAGTTCGTCTGTTTGAAGATTTCCATTCAGCCCTAAGAGCCGGCATCTAATACGAATAGACACCGGACATTAACAAATGTTCCCAACTTGCTGCGGCGAATCGCGCGGATTTCGGCTCGATTCAATTCCGTCAAATACTAAGCGCAGTCACGGGCTTAGGCCGCGAAAGCTCCCAATCGAAGATGAACTTGGACACGAAAACCGCGGTAAAGACGTTGGCTACAAGCCCGATCACCAAGGTTACTGCGAAGCCTTTCACCGGTCCCGATCCAAACAGGAAAAGAATCGCACAGGACACCACCGTGGTGACGTGGGTATCAATGATGGTAAGTAGCGCCTTGCCGAAGCCCGCGTCGACGGCCGGAATGATCGCCTTTCCGGTCCGCAACTCCTCCCGGATGCGCTCGAAAATCAACACATTGCTGTCGACCGCCATACCGATCGTCAGGATAATACCGGCGATTCCAGGCAGCGTCAGCACGGCGTCAAAGTAACTCAGACAGGCAATGAGGATGATCGCATTGAGTACGAGCGCCAGAGTGGCATTCCACCCGCTCTTTTTGTAATAGATGAGCATCGCGACCACTACGGCCAGCACGCCGGCGATACCGGCGGCAAAACCGTTGTGGATGGAATCCGCGCCGAGCGAGGCGCCGACCGTGTCTTCCTGCTCATATTTCACACTCGCCGGCAACGAGCCCGCTCGTAAATTCAAAGCCAGGTCGGAAGCCTCCTGCTGCGTGAACGACCCGGTAATCCTGCCCTGATCTGAAATCTGGGCATCAATCCGCGGTGCGCTGAGCACTTTTCCGTCCAGAACGATCGCCAGTCGCTGCCCGATATTGGCGCCTGTATAAGCAGAAAAGCGCTTGGCTGCATCCTGGCTGAGCACGAACCCGGTTTCCCAGCTGTTCGACATTTGACCCTGCTCAGCTCGGGCATCCCGGATATCCGGCCCGCGGACGACTGGTGTGCGCGCCACGAGATAGACCCCGCCCGTCCGAGCATTCGGATCGGTCGACGGCGCCCCGATCAGCCGGGTTCCCGCCGGCAAAACGCCTCCGTTTTGCGCCAACGCGTCCTCCCGGCTGGCGAACGGACCGCCCTTTACGTCATACAGTTCCAGTACGGCCGCTGTCTGCAGGATCTGCTTCACACGGCCGGGATCGTCCACTCCCGGCATCTGCACCAGCAGCTCGGAATCGGCATCTTCACGCCGCTGCTGCACCGTAGCTTCGCTGAGGCCCAGCGCATTCACCTTCTTGTCGATCGTGTTTTTGCTCAATGCCAAAGTGCGCTGCCAGAGAGCAAGAGCTTCCGTTGGCCGCATAGTCAACTTGTAATCCGTCGCGTTCACCGGCGTGAGCAGCCAGGTCGTAAACTGATCATTCACCAGTCCACGCAAAGTTCCAGCCTGCGTGGAAGGCACGCCTCGGATTACAATGGCCACATTCTTCGCATCCTTTAGTGATTTGGCTTCGTCCACCTCAACGTCGGCATACTGAACACCCGCTTTCCGCGCCGCTTCTTTCAAGCGCTCGGCGTCCGTGCCGGCCTGAGCATTGAACGCATCCTGTTGCTGTACCTGCACCACTAAGTACGTTCCGCCCCGCAAGTCCAGCCCGAGGTGAATGTTCTTCTGCCAGTTCGCGATCAGTTCGGCCTTGCTTCTCGGGATGCCGATGATCCCGTAAATACAAACCAGGATCACGACGACAATAAAGATGAATTTGAATCGGAGATTGCGTTTCATTGGGGTCTAGCTTCGTTTCAGGCTGGCCGGGCGTCGCCTCTACTTCTTGGCAACATCGTCGCCGCCCACCAGGCTTGTCACAGCCGTGCGAGCTACCTGGAGCTTCAGATTGTCAGGCTTAACTCGCAGTATAAGCGAATCCTCGTTCACCGTTACGATTGTGCCGATAATGCCGCCGCTGGTCAGAACCGTTTGTCCGTTCTGTAAGGATTTCAGCATTTCTTTCTGGTTCCTCTGCTGCCGCCGCATCGGCATAAACACAAGAAAATAGAAGATCGCGACCATCAGCACAATCGGCAGAATGCCGCTGAGGAACGAGTTTGCCGGCGACGACGCAGCAGCCTGTAAATAAATAAGAGAAAGCATTTTTACCTGTCACCAGCTTAATCAGCAGCAGCCTCCGCCGGCAGGTGGGTGCGCGAGTTACGCAGATAGGCCGGGAATCGGCCGAACAAAATAGCCTCGCGCATCTCGCGCATAGTGTCAAGGTAGTGCTGGACATTGTGCATCGTGGCGAGCATGGAAAAAAGCATTTCTCCAGCCATAAACAGGTGTCGCAGGTACGCCCGGCTAAACGTTCGGCAAGCGTAACAGGGGCACTTCGGATCGAGCGGTCCCTCATCCTCCATGTAGCGCGCCTGCTTGATTACGAGCCTGCCCTCGGAGGTGAAGAGTGTGCCGTTCCGTGCATTCCGGGTGGGCAGCACGCAATCCATCATGTCCACGCCTTTGGCAACATACTGCGGCAGCTCCTCCGGCATGCCTACGCCCATGACGTACCGCGGCCGGTTTTCGGGCAGAAGCGGCGCCGTAAGCGCCACCATCTCCTGGCTGAGTTCTCTTGGCTCCCCGACCGAAAGCCCTCCGATGGCATATCCCGGCGCGTCTAATTCCAGCAGTTCGTGCGCGCACGCCCGCCGCAGGTCGGGATACATCGAGCCCTGCACGATAGGAAACAGCGCGCAGTGCAGACCCTTCTCCCGTCTCAGATAGTGTTGATAACCGATGCGGGCCCAACGAATCGTCCTCCGCATCGACTGTTCCGCCGCCGCGTGCTCGGTCGGGTAAGGCAGACATTCGTCGAGCACCATATTGATGTCGCTTCCGAGCGCCAGTTGGACATCCACCGTGCTTTCGGGAGTGAAGAAGTGCTGGTCGCCATTAAGATGTGACCGGAACAGGACGCCTTCGTCCGTCACTTTTCGAAAGGTATCCAGGCTGAAGACTTGAAATCCGCCCGAATCCGTGAGGATTGCGCGCGGCCAGGCCATGAAGCGGTGCAACCCGCCGAGCCTCTCGATGCGCTCGTGCCCGGGCCGCAGGAACAGGTGGTAAGTGTTCGCCAGAATGATCCGGGCATTCAGATCTACTTCTAAATCGCGCGGCGTCAGCGCTTTGACGGACCCGTAGGTCCCCACCGGCATGAAGACCGGCGTCTCAATCGTGCCGTGAGCCGTATGCAGCCGCCCGGCGCGCGCCCCCGTCTCCGCGCACTTTGCCTGCAGCTCAAATTCCACAACTGCCATGTACGACCATTCTGAACGGTGAGTTCGTGCACATCGTCCTCGACCAGCGGACGGACCACCGCGATTTAGAGTTGTGTTTCGGAGCCATGAGCGAAGCGATTGGTGTTTTGCTCACCTTTCCCACCTACGGCACACACCTCCATGGCGCCGACACGAGCTCTGTATCCCGCAATCATCGTAACTGGGGATCTCCGACTCTGCCGTCCAACCCGGCTTGGCAGGACCAAGCCCGGCGACTCATGGCGGAACCCGAGTTCATGCTCGGCGCGCATGACCGCAAGCTTGTTTTGACGTCCATTATCGACGCGTGCTCATATCGTGCCTGGCATCTGTTCTGCGTGCATATCCGGACGAATCACCTCCATGCAGTTTTGAAAACCGACCTCCCCGTCGACCGGGCTGTTACGTATATGAAAGCGCGGGCTACGTTCGTGCTGAAGACATATCATCCCAATCGGCAGCGGTTCTGGACTAAGCATGGAAGCACTCGATATCTTTGGAATCGCGCCTCCATGGCGGCCGCCCTGGGTTACGTCATGAACCAACAAGGCAGCCGTATGGAGTCATGGATGTGCGGATCGATGCCATGATGCTCCAATCGCTTCGCTCATGGCTCCGATTACGTGTTTTCAAGCAGCTAGTACAGCTTACCGATATCGATTTCGTATCGCTGGCGGCAGCCAGAATCCCGCGGCTTGTTACGATTGAGGCTTAACCCCTCTGAATGCCGCTCCGGTTTTACAACACTCTTACGCAAGAGTCCGAAGAATTTCGCCCGCTTGGGGACAACATCGTCCGCATGTACACGTGCGGTCCCACAGTCTACAATTTCGTCCACATCGGCAATTTCCGCACCTTCACGTTCCAGGACATTCTCCGGCGCTGGCTTGCCTACCGCGGTTACCAACTCAACCACGTCATGAACGTTACGGACGTGGACGACAAAATCATTCTCAACGCCGCCAAAGCCGGGAAATCGCTCGAAGACTACACTGCCTCCTATACGAAGGCATTCTTTGAAGACGCCGCGGCGCTTCGGCTGCAGCAGCCCGAACACGTCGTACCCGCCACGAAGCACATCGGCTCCATGGTGAAAGCCATCGAACAGCTTGCCGCACGCGGTTTCACCTACACGAGCGAAGGCTCCACATATTTCCGCATCGACGCATTTCCGCAATACGGCAAGCTCTCGCACAACGATTTCAGCGGCATCCGGGCCGGAGCCCGGGTCGAAGTCGACGAATACGACAAGGCGGACGCCCGCGATTTCGTTTTGTGGAAAGCCCGGCGCAACGGAGAGCCGTACTGGGAGACGCCGTTCGGTGATGGACGCCCCGGCTGGCACATCGAATGTTCCGCCATGGCGATGGAATACCTGGGCCAGACCCTCGACATTCACGCCGGCGGAGTGGATCTCATCTTCCCGCACCACGAGAACGAGATTGCCCAGTCGGAATCCATTACCGGAAAACCGTTCGCTCGTTTCTGGCTTCATTCCGAACATCTCCACATCGAATCGCAGAAGATGTCGAAGTCTCTCGGCAACTTCTACACGTTACGCGACCTGCTCGAACTGGGTTACCAGCCCGAAAGCATCCGCTACCTGCTGGCCTCCGTTCCGTACCGCAAGAAACTCAACTTCACGTTCGAGGGCCTGAAGGCAGCGGCTAAGAGCATCGAACGTCTGCGCGACTTCGAGTTGCGCCTAACCTCCACCCGCTTCCCTGCCGGTTCCAACACGGAGATCGCTGACCTCTCGCACGCCGCCATCCGCCAGTTCGAAGAAGGCATGGACGACGATCTGAACACCGCTGAAGCCCTGGCTGCGATCTTCGAATACGTCCGGGCAGTCAACACCGCCATTGATGAAGGTCGTTTTCAGGAAGAAAACCGCTGGGATGCGGCGCGCGTCCTGGAAGTATTTGACAGCGTCTTCGATGTCCTGAAACCCCGGAATGGCAACGGGGCGGCGCTCAATGGCAGCTCGGGAAAGCTTGCCGCAATCTCCGAAGCCGAAATCGAAAAGCTGATCAACGAGCGCTCGCAAGCGAAGAAGACTCGCGATTTCGCCCGCGCCGATGCCATTCGCGCCACCCTGACCGAGCGGGGGATTGTTCTCGAAGACACCAAGGATGGTGTTCGCTGGAAAAGAAAATGAAATTTGCTTCCCAAGTAGTCCATGCCGGCGACCGGAAACGGCAGCCTGGCGCACCCGTCCCCTCCACCACTCCCATCCACCTCGCCAGCACTTACTTCTATGACTCGGCGCAAACCCTCGACCGCATATTCGGGCACGAAGAAGAGGGTTTCTGCTACTCGCGCTACGCCAGCCCGACGAACGCCGCTCTTGAGGAACTGACGACGACTCTCGAAGGGGGCTTTGATTCGCTCGCGACGGCTTCCGGCATGGCGGCGCTCCAGATCGCATTCCAGACCGTACTTCTCGATCGCCCGCATTCCGTGCTTGCCTCGCACTCCATCTATGGCGCGACAGTCGGACTGCTCGATGACGTTCTGGGGCCCTTCGATGTCCGGGTCAAGTACGTGGATGTCTGTGATCGGGCTGCGCTTGAAAAAGCCGTTCATTCGTTTCAGCCCGGCTGTATCTTCATCGAGGGTATATCGAATCCCCTGCTTCGTGTTGCGGATATTCCCGCCATCGCGGAACTTGCTCGCAATGCCGGAGCAGCTCTGGTCGTCGACAACACGTTCGCGACGCCGATGCTCATGCGCCCCCTCGATCTCGGCGCAAACGTTGTCGTTCACAGCGCCACCAAGTATCTGGCCGGGCATGGCGACGTTCTCGGGGGTATCGTTGTCACTGATGAGGCTCATGCTGAGCCCGTCCGTCGTCTGTCACGCATTATCGGCCCGGTTCTGGGCCCGTTCGAAAGCTATCTCACCATGCGCGGCATCAAAACGCTCGCGCTCCGGTTTGAACGGCAGTGCCGGAATGCCGGCTGCCTGGCCAGCTGGCTTGCAAGTCATCCCTGCGTCGACCGCGTCTTCTACCCCGGCGACCCGAACCACCCAGACGCCGCGACCATCAAGCAGCTCTTCGCACCCGGCCTGTTCGGCGCGATTGTCAGCTTTGAAATCAAAGGCGGAACCCGGTCGTCGATCCTTGAATTCATGGATCGTCTTCGGATGATCGTCCCGGGAACATCGCTCGGTGATGTCCACACGTTGCTGCTTTATCCCTGGATAGCCTCGCACCGCAATGTTTCCCCCAAAATGCGGGAGCGCATGGGCATCGGCGAGAACCTGGTACGCATCGCGGTCGGCATCGAGGATTTTGAGGACATACGGGCCGACCTGGACGCCGCCCTGCGCGGCGGCGTTTGGTAAGACGTGTCCGCTAAGATGTTGAGGGAAACCCCGCAGTGACGTTTAGCCGCTCGGGTAATGTATAGGAAGCACTTGTCCCTACGGACAAGCTGATCCCGGTTTCGTGTTTTCTCATCAACGCAAAAGGATTCGACTGCTCTTCGGTCTGGCCGACGCAGCCGTCACGGTCTTCGCTTTCGAAGCCGCTTACGCCACCCGTATCCATTTGTCGCTCGAGCGCATGTTCTTTCTGCGGCCCGAGACCCATATCCTGCTGTTGAGCTTGAGCGTACTCGTGTGGGTCGGACTGGGCGCCCTGCAGCATGTCTACGAATATCTCGATTCCGCCAGCCCGGTACGCGTGCTGGCGAACACCTTCCGCCAGTGCCTGTTGGGAATAGTCGCAATCATCATCCTGCAATACCTGATGCGGCTCGACCCTCCCCTCAGCCGTAGCTTCCTGTCTCTGTTCTTCTTCTACGATCTGGTTCTTTCGTCCGCCTTCCGCTGGTTTTCCCCTCAGTTGGTGGGCGCCTTTCAACGCGGGTTCGGCAGCCCGTATCACATCGTCATTGTCGGCAGCGAGCCGAAGGCTTCCGCTCTCGCCCGGCGCCTCACGCAAGGCTCCCCATTTCGTATTCAGATCACCGCCATTTTGGGCGAAGACGAATGCTCAGAGAATCTTCGACGCCTGCTCGATCAGCAGGTGGTCGACGAAATCATCTTCGACGTCGACAGCAGCAAACTGGCTGGCCTCGAAGAAGTGTTTCTGCAGTGCGATGAGGAAGGCGTCCGTACGCGCGTCGCCATCGACTTCTTTCCACATGTAAACAGCGAAATCACGCTCGATCGGGTCGGGGAAGCGCCGCTGCTCACGTTTTCGGCAGCGCCCTTGGATGACCTGCGGCTTGTGTTGAAACGCTTCTTCGATATTGCGGTATCTGCCGCCACGTTGGTCGTGCTCTCGCCCTTCCTGTTGTTGATCGCTCTGCTGATCAAGCTGACGTCGCCGGGTCCCGTCATCTTCCGGCAGGCTCGCTGCGGGTTGAACGGCAGGCGCTTTACCCTTTACAAATTCCGCTCCATGGTGGTCAACGCTGACCAGATGAAGGCCGAACTGGCCCATCTCAGCGAACGCGAAGTAGCCTTCAAACTCAGACGCGATCCGCGCGTTACATCGATTGGCCGGTTCTTACGCAAGTTCTCGCTCGACGAACTTCCTCAGCTCTATAACGTTCTGTGCGGCGATATGTCGATCGTCGGGCCGCGCCCTCCGATCCCGCAGGAAGTGGATCATTACGAACGCTGGCAGCGCCGCCGCCTCCGCATGCGGCCTGGCCTCACCTGCCTTTGGGCCGTCGCCGGACGAGACCACATTGACTTCAACGCCTGGATGCGCATGGACATCTCCTATATTGAGAACTGGTCGCTCGGCCTCGATTGGTCCATCATCCTGCGGACCATTCCCTACGTCCTGGCGGGCAAAGGCGCCCATTAAGCCGCGACCAATGCGGTATCCATCTCTCTTATGCACCTGATTCCCACGAACGAAGAAGTCATCGCCATGTTGCGTCAGACGGGCGCGCTTCGAGATGGTCATTTTGAATACCCAAACGGCATGCACGCCGATGAATTCCTACAGGTGGCGCTTGCATTCCGCTATTACGAGTGGGCGAAAATCCTGAGCGTTGGCCTCAGCCGTCGTCTGCGCGCCGATCACGAGATCCGCGCGATCATCAAGGAACTCTCCATCGTCTGCCCCACCACCGGAGGCCTGCCGATCGCCTACGGTGTCTGCGAGGCCTTGCGCGCCAAACAGGTCTACTGGGCGGAGAAAGAAACCGAATCCTCTCCCATGCGTTTTCGTCAGTTTGTGGAAGCGAAAAAGGGGGAGAAAGTGCTGCTAGTCGACGACATCCTCCGCTCCGGGAGAAGACTCACGGAACTCCGGTCTCTCGTTGAGAGGGATGGGGCAACTGTCATCGGTCTGGCCGTAGCAGTGTATCAGCCAAACCCCACAATCGCCGACTTCGGCGATCTGCCCATCTTCTACCTGGCAAAAATGGACGCTACTTATTACAAGGATTCAAGCTCCTGCGAGCTTTGCAAGAAGTCCGTTCCAGTCGAAAGGATCTGGGCCTGACAATATTAAGGTGATGAGTCGGTTTACTCGCCGTGAACTCCTGGCGGTGTCAGCCGCGCTCGGCATTTCATCGCAGTTGCGGGCGCAGGAAGCGGCCGAATCTCCCAGCCCGCGGGAAGATCCAATCCTCTGGTACAACGAGCCTGCCAAACGTTGGGTCGATGCGTTGCCGATTGGCAACGGGCGGCTCGGCGCGATGGTGTACGGCGGCGGCGAAGACGGCGCGGCCGCAAACGAAACTCTTCAGCTGAACGACGACACGTTATGGTCCGGGAAACCGCAAGACGGCAACAATCGGGGTGCAAAAGAATTCCTGCCCGCGATTCGCGATGCCGTGCTCAAAGACGCGGACTATCACAAAGCCGATCAGCTCTGTCGCAAGATGCAGGGCTTGTTCGCGGAAGCTTATCAGCCGCTCGGCACATTGCACCTGGAATTCAGTCACGACGGCAGCCCCGCGGAGTATCGGCGCGAGCTGAATCTCGACACTGCCTGCGCCCGCACTTCATACACGGTAAACGGCGTTCGCTTTGAGCGTAGGGCTTTCGCGTCCGCCCCCGATCAGGTCATCGTTCTTCACGTGACCGCCAGTGCCCCGGGCCGGCTCCACTGCTCGGTTTCACTCGACTCTCCGCTGCAGAAATCGATCTCGAGCCCTGGAGCGAATCGGCTTGGACTCACCGGAAAAGCTCCAGCGCACGTTGCGGGCGCGGGTCATCCCGGCAGCGAGAAGCCCGTGACGATGTCAGATACACGCGGAGACGGCATGTTCTTTGCCGCGATGGTCGAAGCGCAAGCGCCGGGCGGAGAGGTGAAAACGAACTCCGGCCGTCTCGAAATCAGCCATGCGGATTCCTTGACCATTCTCGTGACCGCGGCCACGGGTTACCGCGGTTTCCTCCTCCCGCCCGACACGCCCGTTGACGAAATTATCGACCGCGCCAAAAGCCAATTAGACAAAGCCGCACGCATCAGCGTCCAGGAGCTGCAGCAACGGCAGACAACCGATCATCAGCGGCTCTTCCGGCGGGTTTCCCTCCGCCTCGGTCCCGACACCAAACGGTCCGCCAAACCAACGGATCAGCGCCTCTCGAAAATTGGCGAGTCATATGATCCATCGCTTGTCGCCCTTTACTTCCAATACGGCCGCTATCTCCTGATCAGCAGTTCCCGCCCCGGAACGCAGCCGGCCAACCTGCAGGGAATCTGGAACAGCCAGGTGACGCCACCGTGGAGCTCGAATTGGACGGCGAATATCAACGTCGAAATGAACTATTGGCCTGCAGAAGCGTGCAACCTCGCGGAATGCGCAGAGCCGCTTTTTGATCTGATCGAGGGACTGAGCCAGCGTGGCAAGCAGGCCGCTGAGGAGACGTACGGCCTACCCGGCTGGGTCTCTCACCACAACATCGATCTCTGGCGAACGGCGAATCCAGTGGGTCAGGGCGTTGGTCAGCCGACTTGGGCCAATTGGAATATGAGCGGCCCCTGGCTATGCCAGCATTTGTACGATCACTATCTGTTCAGCGGGGACATCGAGTTCCTGCGCACCCGCGCGTATCCGCTCATGAAAGGCGCAGCCGAGTTCTGCCTTGCCTGGCTGATCGAAGACGGCAAGGGGCGCCTCACCACCTGCCCTTCCGAATCGACCGAAAACAACTTCATGGCGCCCGATGGCAAGCCCGCCATGACGAGCGCGGGCTGCACCATGGACATGACGCTCATCCGTGAACTGTTCACGAATTGCATCGCCGCCAGCGAACACCTTGGCGTAGATGCCGCGTTCGCCTCGAAACTGGCGGGCGCGGCCAAACGCCTGATCCCGTTTCAGATCGGAAAATACGGCCAACTCCAGGAGTGGTCGATCGACTTCGAGGAATCCACGCCCGGGCAGCGCCACATGTCGCACCTGTATGGCCTGTATCCCGGAAATCAGATCACTCCGGCGGAAACTCCCGAGCTCGCCCGGGCCGCGCGCGTTTCGCTTGAGCGCCGGTTAGCGTACGGTGGTGCTTACACCGGCTGGAGCCGCGCTTGGGAAATCACCTTCTGGACGCGCCTGCTCGATGGCGACCAGGCGTGGGAAGCGCTCTCGATGCTCTTCGAGCACAGCACGAACATGAACTTGTTCGATACCCATCCGGCGAAGGAGGGTCCTATCTTTCAAATCGACGGAAACTTCGGGGCAACAGCTGCCGTTGCCGAAATGCTGCTTCAAAGCCATACCGGCCGCATCGATCTTCTGCCCGCGCTACCTTCCGTTTGGGCCGAAGGAGAAGTCACCGGGCTTCGTGCCCGCGGCGGCTTGACGGTCGATATCCGCTGGGCAAAGAACCAGATCGTCGATTCGAAGATGGTCTCGACCGCAACCCGCGAATTCACAATCCGCCCGCCGCGCCAGCAACGAATTTCTAAGATTCTGTCTGGTGCGGGATCCAGTGTGCCCGTGCGAACTGCCGACCGTGGATCTGTGCGCTGCGAGTTTCGCGCGGGGCAAGCCTATGGCCTGACTTTTAACGCCAGTTAGCCGCTCAAATTATACCGGCGCTCACCCGAGTTTGCCCGTATCCCTCGGAACTGCACTTGGCGAGCACTAAATCATACTCGGCGAGCAAAAGTTCCTTACTAACTGCTGGAAACGAGAGAAGCCAAACGACTAACCAAGCCAGTCACGCGGTATGCGCTTCGCGCGGCAGCAACAAAATCGTGCCGTTAGATAGCACGGCCGATCTCCAGGAGGCTCCCCCATTATTACCCGACAGCCGACATATCCAGCTGATCATGTGAGAGAGACGACTTGTATCCCCCAAGGCCTATTGCCAGATGACCCGTTGTCAAATATCGTCGATGCATGGTCGGAAAGTCAAGAGAGATAAAAGTCGCAAGGACATGAAACGCCTATTCGTCGCATGGATAGCTCTTCCCCGCACACGCTGCAGTTCTTTGTATCTAGTTGTTTTAGTGTTCACTCTTATACCGCTGAATCCACTTAATGCCCAATACGCATTGTTAAATGCAAATAGCGGGAAGGTCATTGATCTTCCTACCTCTTGTGCCGACAACGATGGTTGTCAATTACAGCAATGGGATTACCTCGGCGGTACCAACCAGCAGTGGCAAGTGATACCTCTGGGCAATGGCTTTAATGAGATCGTTAACGTCTACAGTGGTAAGGTTCTCGATCTCACCGCACCTTGTGCTGGCAACGATGGTCGCCAGTTACAACAATAGGATTGGCTCGGTGGCGCGAATCAGCAATGGCAGGTGACGAGTCTTGGTAATGGATATAACTCGCTCACGAGCCTGAGTAGCGGCCGCGTTGTAGATCTTACTGCCCCTTGCGAACAATCGAACGGGTGTCAGATTCAACAATGGGATTGGCTTGGTCGCGACAATCAGCAATGGGCACTTGTGCCCGTTGATCAAATGCCCGGTGAGTTACCTTTTATCCCAGATCCGAATCCGGGGACCGGGTGGACCTGCGCGAGCGATTCTCCTCCTTCTTGTGATACATGGTGTGGAACCGTGTGCATGGACACAGCTGTGTGTGAGTGTGGAGAAGTGCCGTCGTGTCAAGAGAATTCTGGTGGCTTCTTTCCAGCATGCAATAATTCGTGCACACCCCTTGTCATAGATGCGTTCGATAATGGGTTCCACTTTACAGATATCAGCCATGGGGTTCGTTTTCGCGTTACACCTAACGGTCCGTTAGTCCAGATGAGCTGGCCGGATTATCGAGCACGAAATGGCTGGCTCGCCCTTGATAGAAATGGGAATGGTGTGATCGACGATTTTACAGAACTCTTTGGCAATATGACACACCAGCCACTATCTACAGATCCGAATGGCTATTTGGCTCTTGCGGTCTTCGATGATCCCAGGAATGGGGGAAACGGCAATGGGTATATCGATCCTGGCGATTCGGTCTATGAACGGCTGACAGTGTGGGTTGACGACAATCACAACGGTTTCAGTGAACCCAACCAATTGCATTCGCTTAAGGAGCTTGGCATATCCCGGATCGATCTCCGCTTTCAGCGGTCCGACTACGCAGATGGGTACGGTAATACATTCCGGTATCGAAGCAGGCTTTGGGACGCCAGCGATAAATCTCGCGGCTCATCTTATGACGTATTCCTGACTATACAAGCAGTCACACAAACCGGCAAAGCGACGGCAGGGAAGTGATGTACAAATCGGATCAAATTATTCCACGAATTGCTAACATAGGACTCCTATTAACCCTTTGGACTCTGAGTACTGACCTTCTCGCTATGAGCGCAGACATTTATCCTCTGATAACGAATGCCGTCAAAGGGCAAGGACTAACGCTGATCGATGCGACAGCACCCTCATTCAAGGATGAACTTAGGCAATTAGTAACGCCGGAGGATATGGTCAAGATATCGCTGATTCTCCCATACTCGGTCATCGTCGCCAACGATACAGGGCGTTACATCTATGGATTTACAGTTATATACAAATATCCAGATCGGCTTACGCCTGATGGAGTACCGTGGCAGCACCGCATCTCACGTACGGCTCCTACGCCTAACGATTTGAAATATATGCTAAGCCCGGGCGATCGGTACCTCATGACTCCTGTATCCGATCTAAATGCGGTACGTGATGCTTCCGGCAAGCAAACTCACTCATTGCATTTAGACGATGACATGGATCGAATAATCCAGGTGTTTGCGAAAGACCTGGCCAAAGAGCGATGCGAGCTGTCCGTTGATTCCATCATTTTTGATGATGGCACGTTGGTAGGTCCTGACACGGCGGGGAGAATGGCCAAGATCAATTCTAGGATCAAAGGTGAAGCGGATTTGGTTATCGCGATCAAGGATCTGCATGGGAACGAATTGCGAAAGCAACTACTTCACTATTTGGACGTCCGGTCTGACGACGCCGAGTACGCGATGGCGCAAAATAGGGCAGCAGGCTTTCTTCTTACCGTGCCGAAGAACCGCGGGGAAGCTGCCGTAACCGAAGCAGCCGGCCAGTGGTTGGGCACACGATGGTTTCGAAATACAGCACAGGTAAAGAGGAGCGACAAATGAAAACTGTAATGATACTGGTAACGACAATTGGTATCACAGCATTGAGTACCAGTCAAGCTTATGCGCAGGAATGTGCGAACCCGAGAAATTCTGTATTGGGTAATATAAAATGCAACCAAGGGATCGCCACATGTCACCAAGGCCCAAGAACAGGCGAGTATGGTTCAGTAGGATGTGCCGGCACTGCTGATTGTTTATCTCCGAGTTCTATCGCTAAGTCTGTGGGCGCAGTGAGGCGCCAACAGTGGGGCGTTAATGCACGATGTGCCTCCCCATTGGTTGGGGAAGCTCGGGGAGGTAGCACAACCACAAACAACCAGAGCACTGCAACGGCGGTCTTTGCCTGGGTGCAATTACAAGGACAGTATGTGGCTGGGCACTACGGCTTTAGTCAACTGACGAGCGATTTCTTTGCCGGACTTGTTGACGATGATGATTTAATCAAAGGGCTCTGCTGAAAAGAACGAGTAAGACCGACTGGGCGTGTAATATAAACCCTGGAGCATACGCGAACAAAGGGGGGCACGTCCCGTGCTCGTGGATCGCGCTGCCATTCGGCTCCAGGTACCCGTGTTGGAATGGCACGATTTTTGCTTTGCGGCGTGCAAAATCTCGAGCATCGTGTCGTACATATCCGCCGCCATGCGCCGTTCGTTCTCGCCCGTCGTGTAGCTGATGCGCGCGATCGGAATCCCGTACTGATCGACGGGAGAACCCTTGACCGTGATCCGGTTCTCCGCCTTTGGAATCGCTTCGCCAAACGGATGTAGCGCCAGAAGAGCCGGATAACGCTCCTTCACGGATTTCTTGAAGTCCAATCCAAAGCCAGGCAGGCTCTTCGCCCACGAAAGGTCCGTTTGCGCTCCCGTATACCAGAACTGGCACCCGAAGCCGCGAATGTAGTCGCGCTTGCGGCCGTCGCTATGATTGAAGCGCGGCATGTACATGTGCGCACCGCCAATGCCGTCATCGTTGTGGGGGTTGGTGCCTACCAACTCAGGCGCAAAACCGCGAATCGTGAACCGGATTTGCTCGGAAAGATATCTCCCGATCAGGTCCGAGGAGTTGCCAATGCCATTCGGATACCGTGGCGAGCAGGAATTGAGAAGAATCCGAGTCGAATCGACGCACGAAGCCGCCACCACGACACGTTTCGCACTGATCCGCCGCTCTTCTTTCCTGTAGCGGTCGAAATACTGCACTCCGTTCGCCAGCCCGTTGTCGTCCACGAGAATGCGCGCCACTGCGGCGTTATCGATCACCTTCAGTTTTCCGGTCTGCAGCGCCGGTTCGATCAGGTAATCCGATGCGTTAAAGAAGGCGATGAACACCAACACTCGTCGGGCTACGATTAGCCTCGTGGCCCCTCAGAAACGCTATTTTGCGACGGAAAGTAGGTACTCAAATAACGGCGCTCACCCGAGCTTGCTCATCAGACAGATGATGCGGTTCCTGACGAGGACGCCCCGCCATTCGGTCCGTCTTCTATGTACGATCCGTATCCGTCGGAACTGCATTGGCGAGCAGTACATCATACTCAGCGAGCACAAAGTTTCTTAGTAACCGCGGAATACGAGAGAAGCCAAACGAGTAACCGAGCCGGTCACGCGGTATACGCTTGACGGGCAGCAACAAAATCGTGCTGCTAGATAGCGCGGCCGCCGATCTCCAGGAGGCTTTCCAGTTATTACCTGACAGCGGACATATCGGGCTGATCATGTGAGAGCGACGACTTATATCACTCGAGGCTTATTGACAGATGATCCGTCATCAAATATTGTCGATCCATGTTCAATGAGTCAATCGGCAAGTTCGCGGTGATGCTGCTCAGCTTAGTTCCCATCCTGTCAGCCGATCCCGCACGCTTAGGAGCTGACTTGGCGACTCAGACCGCCGATATCCCCGCTTCCGATCGCGCATTCTATTTTTTCGTTCGCAACACAGCCTTCCTCTCGCGTAAAGCTGGTGAACTCGACAAAAAGGATGGTAGCGGCGGCTCACTCCGTCACGCGTTTTCATCAACGGTCGGACTGACCGACACTGATGCTGCCTCAGTGCTATCCATCACGGCGCAATTGGATTCCCAATTTCAGGCGCTTGACCAGCGGGCAGCGGCGATTGCGAAAGCTGCAAAGAACAATCGTGTTAACGGTTTGGTACCTCCGCCGCCCTCAGAACTTACGGTTCTTCAGCAACAAAAAGAACAACTCATGCACGCGTTACCGACTACCTTGGATGCACAGTTCAGCGATACGGTTAGAGCTCGCATCGCCGCGTTCGTGGCCCGGGAATGGAGAGCTACGCATGGCTCAGATCAGCAAGCAAAACACTGATCAACTCTCATTGCTACTCCCACGCTGCATGACCACTACCGGGACTGAACAGGATGGTACAAGGATGAGATCGAAATTAGCGGCACTCTCTCTGATGTTTACGGTAAGCCTTTCCGCTCAAAATTACGCATTTGTGAATGCCAATAGCGGCAAGGTTCTTGATGTGACCGGCTTGTCAACCGGTAACGGCGCAGTGATTCAACAATGGGACTGGTTGGGTGGCGGTAATCAGCAGTGGCAAATCGTGCCGCTTGGCAACGGCTACAACGAGATTGTAAATGCGCTTAGCGGCAAGGTTCTAGATGTAACTGGCTCATCAACTGATAACGGTGCGATAATTCAACAGCGGGATTGGTTGGCCGGCGGAAATCAGCAGTGGCAGATCGTGCCGCAAGATAGTAGCTATAGCGCAGTTATCAATCTGAACAGCGGCAAGGTTCTCGATGTGACGGGCCTTTCAACCGGTAACGGCGCGGTGATTCAACAATGGGATTGGTTGGGCGGTCTTAACCAGGAATGGGAGATTACCCCCGTTCAGGACACCTATCAATCATCCGGCGAAACTGACATTTATTATGATCCAAACTCGAATGTCGTTTATGCCATCGGCGGCATTGATGCTGATTATATGACTGCGTATTACTACAACGGGGTCGTTGCGTCCTGGCTATATGATAATGGACAAATCGTATCATCTAATAATTACGGCTTCAATCCTGACCACTATGGCTTTGGTCAGACCTACGTGAGTGCTTATGCTAATGCAGGCGACTACTATGAAGGGTATTCTGAGTTTTATTTGAGCGCCCAATACACGGAGCAGGAGATTGTTGCGAGCTGTGGCAGTTATTGCGGGTACTATTACGATCCGTACAACTACACGTTTGTAAGTCAAATCCAGAAGGTACGGCAGAGGTTTATCCGAACTTATCCGACTGGAGTTCGATCATGGTCGTCGTTACCCCAATTACGGGGCAGCTGATACAACTGGGGCACAATGCTAGTGCCATTCATGCTCCTGGTGTCCCGCAGGCGTTCCCTCTGCGGTTCCGAGCGTTTATCCCACCGGCGTGGATCAATGGCCCCGACCCGTGCGTGTCCCCTGGCCCCTACTTCTACACACACACGATTTATGGGGGTGATCATCGGAATTTTAGTCCCACTTCCAATAATTTTCGCCTTGCCGCCGATGGCATCGTCACAACCAACTCCTACGCTGTTGCGAATCCGCCGGGTTATGACAGCGCATACCGTGCTGGCACGACGTATCGTTATGCCGATAACGCTCTGGCGAGTGACGGGTATACACTGATTTCGGACAACGTTCTTCACGATTGCTTTTTGCTCGACAGCGTCGTCCAAGAGAGCTGGTACGATCAGGCGATCAAGGTTACCGGACTTAGTCCCGGAAGCGTGACCGTAAATGCATACGGCTCAGGAACGGACGAGGCCGCGATCACGGGAATCTCAGCCCATCTATCGACTACAACTTCACTATCACGATAGATACGAACCAAAATACGTACACGATAAATTACACACATGACTGCTATCCTGCTTACGAGTTTTATATAGGTAATACCTTGGTTTATGGCAAACTTCCCGACGCTAACAACCCGGGCATGCTGACCAGTTGCTTGTTCGGCGCGAATCAGGTGCAGGGTAGCTACACGAGATCACTCCCATGATGCGCACTATCAAGGTATTCATTCTGGCCAGTTTGACCCTGCTATCCGCAGGCCTCACTGCTACTGCCCAGCAGACGACCGACTGGGCGTCTCTTGTGAAGAATCTTTCAGGCAAAGACGCGGCAGTTAGAGAAGCAACGTTCAAGCAGTGGATCGATCAGATCATGCCGAAGCTGTGCTCGGAGAAAGACACTTTACTTATAGCGGACATTCCCGGTCTGCTCGCCCAATTCGCTCAGAAGGAAGACATCGCTCGCCTACAGGTTTCGGCTCTGCTCGGTGTAATCGGAAACTGCCGGTCGGATAGCGCGGCCGTCTTAGCCGAAGCGATTCCGACTCTCATTGACCGCGCCGAAAACGACTCGTTCGCGAGAATACGCTTGAACTCTGTGCGTACGCTCGCGGACTTGAAACCGGAAATCCCGGCTACCGTCGTTCCCGTCCTTGTCCGGGTTATGCACGGCCACGAGGCGATCCTGGCGGCGGTTGCTACCTACGGTATAGCTCGGGAAGTTAAGCCCGGATCACAGGCAGAAGACCTTGTAGGTGAAGTTCTTTCGCAGAAGAACCCCGGCATCCAAAAAAAGGCCGCAATGAACGCGCTTGTATCCCAACGGGTGACCGATCCCGTGCTGATGAAGCGGTTGGGGGATGTCCTGATGGATCCGGATGTGACGGTTGTGAAGGCCGCCTTGAATGCGATCTCGCATCTGGGCGACGCTGCCATTACGCCCAATCGGGCGCAACTTGCATCGCTCGCGCAGAATTCTACCGATAGCGATATAGTTCGAACGGCTAAACAGTTGTTGGAGCGTGACGCTAATTCTCATTAAGAACCAGCACCAGTCGGCACCCGCGTGATTGCTTGAGCTAAATGCTGCCCTGTCGCATTTGGTCTGCCATGTAATCGGTAGCGCGCCACGCCAGAGCCAAAATCGTGAGCGTCGGATTCTTCTCCGATGCCGTCGTGAACGCCGATCCGTCCACAACGAACACATTCTTTACATCGTGCATCTGGCAAAAGCTGTTCAATGCTGAGCGCTTCGGATCCGCGCCCATGCGGCAAGTCCCGTGCTCGTGGATCGCGCTGCCATTCGGCTCCAGGCTGCCGTGTCCGAATGGCACGATTTCCGCTTTTGCGGCGTGCAAAATCTCGAGCATAGTGTCGTACATATCCGCCGCCATACGCCGCTCGTTCTCGGCGGTCGTGTAGCTGATGCGCGCGATCGGAATCCCGTACTGATCGACGGGAGAACCCTTCACCGTGATCCGGTTCTCCGCCTTTGGAATCGCTTCGCCAAACGGATGTAGCGCCAGAAGAGCCGGATAGCGGTCCTTGACGGATTTCTTGAAGTCCAATCCAAAGCCAGGGAGGCTCTTCGCCCAGGAAAGATCGGTTTGCGCTCCGGTATACCAGAACTGGCACCCGAAGCCGCGAATGTAGTCGCGTTTCCGCCCGTCGCGGTGATTGAAGCGCGGCATGTACATGTGCGCCCCCCCAATGCCGTCGTCGTTATGCGGTTTGGTGCCGATCAACTCGGGGGCAAAACCGCTAATAGTGAACCGGATTTGCTCGGATAGATATCTCCCAATGACATCGGACGAATTGCCAATGCCGTTTGGGTATCGTGGCGATGAGGAGTTCAGCAGGATTCGCGTCGAATCCACACACGAAGCGGCTACCACGACGCGTTTCGCACCGATCCGCCGCTCTTCTTTCGTGTAGCGGTCGAAATACTGCACTCCGTTGGCCAGCCCGTGGTCGTCCACCAGGATGCGCGCCACCACGGCGTTATCGATCACCTTCAGTTTTCCGGTCTGCAGCGCCGGTTCGATCAGGTAATCCGATGCGTTAAAGAAGGCGCCGACATCGCACCCCGATCCGCAGGCGCCACAGAAATGGCACTTCGGATGGCCGTTGTGGGGCTGCGTCAGTACCGCCCGGCGAATGGCAACCGTGTCGATACCCACTTTGCGCGCTGCGCGCTTGATCGAATACTCGCCACAACGCAGCGGAGGAGGAGGAAGGAAATACTTGCTCCCGGGAAGAGCGTCGCTGTCGTCGTCGCCTCCGCACACGCCAATCAATTGATCGACCTGATCGTAATACGGCTCGATGTCTTTATATCGGATCGGCCACGGGATCTCCCATCCATCCCGTTCCGGCCCGGCGAAATCGAGGTCCGCATAGCGCAAACTGACCCGGCCCCAGATATTCGTCTTACCGCCGCGCCCCCACACCCGCGTGAGCTCGAAGCTCTGTCCGAGAGGTGTAATGTACGGCTGCTCCTCCGGATCGAGAACAATCGGCGGGGGTTTATGGCCCGCATCCAGACGCTGCTGCCATTCCCAGGGCTTTACGTGCGTCCAGAACTCGTTGCGGTTGAACTTCCGCCCGGCATCCAGCATTGTCACGTTCACGCCTTTGCGCGTGAGATTCCAGGCCGCCATTCCGCCTGCCGCCCCGCTCCCGATGATGACGACTTCCTCTGCCGCCTGGCTCTCTTGAATGCGCATTGCTAAATCTGATGTTCCGGATGATCACATCCAGGAAAGCTCGCCAGGTACGTATTGCCGTGCCAACCAAGTTCGGTCTTGAGACCCGCTTCCGTCCTGTAATAAGCCTCTACCGTCATGTCCTTTACCAGCGTGAAGAACTTGCCGAGGGGCGAATTCAGGTTCAGGCTGAGCGGCGTCAGAACCGCTGCCTGCTGCTCGGCGTTCAGCGCGTCGAATTCACTCCCGTATGTCCGGATAGCCAGGCTGTTCAAATCGGCAATGCCCCGCCGGAACGGATGGACCAGGCTCGGGCTGGCGACAATGGCTTTATCGATCAGGAGCGCAACACCCGCCTGTTTCGCCCCGGGCGTGTCCGATTGCGGGATGATGCATTCGCTCATCGCTTCGATGGTTTTGAATTCTGCCGGCTGGAAAAAGGTCGGCTGCGAGGGAACCGGCACCTTAACGGTCGGCCCCGTGTGCAAATGCCCAGGCTGGCTCTCTACTTCCTTATTTTCCTGCAGCGCCGAGCCGACCGCGGGAACAACGGCGGGAGTAATCGCGAGAATTCGAAGCGCATCGCGGCGACTTTCCATGTGGCTCTCAGTCACTATAGCCTTTTCCGAGGCAAGCACCCAATTCATGGGAGACAATAACGGCGCGCCGCGCACTTACTACCGAGATCTCTCTCCGAACGTATGCGCTTTGCCGCCTTGTTGGTTTGTCTTCTTATGGCCTCCCTCCGAATCACTGCCTCTCAACCGGGCAGCCGGGCTGAATATCTGGGAGGAACTCGTGCTGACATTCCAGTCAAGAACTCGGGGCTGATCGAGATGACCGATAAGACCTACTTCATCTTCATGTCGAAACACACCAGGGTCAAAATTCCTTACAGCCGGATCAACCTGGTCGAATATGGCCAGGACGTCAGCAGGCGTGTGCTAGCCGCGGCGATCATCTCTCCCGCATTCACATTGCTAAAGAAACGCGAACACTTCCTCACCATTGGCTTCCAAAATGATGATGGCGGCCAGGAGGCGATGATGTTTCGAGTCGACAAAAACGACGTTCGCCTCACATTAGTGTCTCTGGAAGCTCGGACCGGACAAAAAGTCGAATTCCAGGACGAAGACGCCCGGATTGCCGGAAAGTGAGGGCGAGGATGAAATTTCTCTCTGTTCTGATCCCGCTCGTGCTGCTGGTCGCAGGCCTGAAAGGGCAGACTCCGGCGGCTAAGCCGCCCCTGGGTCTTCTCGAAGTGCGTCGGATTTACGTAGGCGAGCTGACCGGCGGCGTGCAGGCGGATGCACTGCGCGAGTTGATCATCTCCAGCCTGAACGGGACGGGGCTCTTCATCCTGACCGATAATCCCGAGCGGGCCGATGCCGTTCTGAAAGGCACTGGGAACGACACCACTTTCACAGATACGCTCGACACCAACGAGGGAGCCGGCATGCACACGACGGCGGGCAAAGGTGGCTCGGGCTCCGGTTCCTACCGAACAGGCGGGTTCTATGGAGCGGCAACGGCGAACGACAACGAGGGGCATCACATCAAAGACCGAAAGCACGAAGCGTATGCTGCAGTGCGCCTATGCGATCGCGACGGAGATGTTCTGTGGTCTACGACGCAGGAAAGCCTCGGAGCGAAGTTTCGCAGCGCAAGTGCGGATGTGGCGGCTAAGATCGCACGTCAGCTTACACTTGACGTCGACCGCGCACGTCGGGCGACCGAAGCCGACCACTAACCATATCCTTGAGCGAGGGCTTTCAGCTTTCCGAGCAACTCCGGAGCGGATGCGCCTTTCCGAAACACGTCTTTAACGACACCGCTCTCGAGCAGTCCGGCGAGCTGACTCTGCCGTCCGCCCGTCAGCACAAAAATAGAGATGTCCGGATGATCGGAATGTAGGCGGCTGATCAGAGTGAGACCGTCATTCTCCGTCGGTAACCTTAAGTCGATCACCGCACATTGCGGGTGATGTTCGATTGCGAGATCGAGGGCCCTCTCGCAAGTGTCGGCCGCGATCGTTTCGAACCCGCAATTTTCAAGCAGCATTGTCCGGAGTATCAGCTGATCAGGCTCATCATCGGCCAGGAGTACTTTCATGAGCTTGCGAAATCGATCCCGGCGATGTACATACGGGGCACCGCCTGATTCCATCCTTCCGGAAGCGTATCAAACGGAAGCCTGAACGGACGTGTCTGGTTTGCTTGAAGTGGAGAGCCGGTCGGAGGCACAATCGCGATACGCTGCCGGTGTAGCTCCCGGCCATCCACACCATAGAAGATGCAATAGATATAAACGGATCGCAGCGGCCGCGAGCCGTTATTTGTAATTTTCCCCTCGATCTCGACAATCCGCTGCTTCATGAAGTTTTCCGATGCCTTCATGGTGACGTCGCTGAGTTGCAGATGCGCGACATATGCCTTCGCCTCGGCCGATGCCGGACTCTCGGCTGGCTTCGGCGCCGGCCGGCTAAGGTAGATGCCCGCCGCAATCACGGCCAGCAGAATCAGCGCGCCGATGGTAATGGTAGTCGCTGATAGCCGGCCGGGCGCGGAGGCCATCGCTTAACGGCGGCTGCGACCGCTCTTCTTTGTAACGGCCTTCTTCCCTGACGTTCTCCCCGAAGCCCCTCGCCGCGGCGCAGTACTTTTGGCCTTTGCCGAAGTCTTCTTTACCGCAGTCTTCTTGGCCGCAGTCTTCTTGGCCGGGCTGTTCTTGGCAGCAGTGCTCGACCGGCCACCGACTCGGGAACTTTTAGCAGCCGTCTTTTTGGCTGGCGCTCGGTTCGAAGCGGTTTGCTTGCTTCCGCCTTTCCTTGCCGGAGCAGAAGCTTTCTTGGCGGCGGTTTTCTTTGCCGCGGTTTTCTTTGCCGCGGCTTTCTTCGTAGCAGCTTGTTTGGCAGGAGCTTTGGCAGCCGTTTTCCTCGCTATCCCACTGCCTCCACGCGCGCCAGCCTTCTTAGCGGACTTCTTGGCGCCTCTGCCCTGCGCGCGTGAACCGCCGCGATGCGACTTTGTTTCCGCTTCTTCAGCAGTTTCAGCGCTCACGATTTTATTGAAGTTGCTCTTCTCACCGCCAGCCGTTTCCTCCTGGTAAATCAGTGCGAGACTACGTTCATCGAACTTGTCGAAGAACTGATCCCAGGTGATCTCTTCCAGACTGCCTTCCCCGCTGAAGCCGGGGAAGTCCAGGCGCAGAACGCCGATGTCTTCGTTCGATTCGGTACTCTTCACATGCGAAGGCTTTGCGCCTCTCGCTTCAGCCCATTGCCGGATCTCATCATGATCTCGCGTGGTCTTCGTCAGATTAGCCATGTCGTAAGCCTCTGAAGCTGTGTTCGCTTCTGTAGATAGATGGTGTCAATGCAAACTCGTTTCCGATACGAGTGCAACGGAAACAGCTTAGCTCTTTTGTGCGACGATGCGCAGCCTGCGGTAATCGGCGTACCACGTACCGTCGCGGTAAAGCAGAGGCCGTAGCGCATCCACGCTCTGCTTCAGCGCGGAGCTGGCGTCGGCTGGTGTCAGCCCTTCAAAGTAGTACGACTTGAATTGGCGAATCCAGTTCTCCATACCGCGCTCGCCTTCAAGCGGTGTCGGACGGTCGAAAAGAAGCGCTGACCGCACCTCGAATCCGTTGCTTTCGAGCACCGCCGCATACTGCGCAATCGATGGGAAGTAGTTTCGCGATGCCAGGACGGTGCCTCCCCGGTACGTCGCCGTGATGCGTTCGATCGCCTCGACGATGATGGCGATGTTCCTTGTTCCGCCGAGCTCGGCTACCAACCTGCCGCCCGCGTG
>JAFAUR010001088.1 GCA_019243205.1 Acidobacteriaceae bacterium
CCCACCCTCGCCATTTCCCGATGGTGCGGAACAACTGGTCTCGCGTGTAGGCATCCAGATCGGGCCGTTCTTCACGGTTGGCATCGTCCATCTCGAGGATGAAGCTTCGCTTCTGATTTTCGGCGAGAGTGAACTCGGCCGAGACGCCTCCGTTCCCGAATGGCTCGAGTTTACATTCGCTCTCCAGGGTCAGGCTAAGTGCGGGGGATCCAAAGCGGACGGTCCGGTCAATTATCTGGACTTCGTGTTTCTGGCGCGCGTAATCAAAGGCCGGCACGCATTCCATTCGAAACGAGACGCAACCGCGCACACACCGGGCGATCCGCACGAGCCCGCCGCGCCGCGTGCCCTTCTCGACCCACGGCATGAAATCGAGTACTTCCCCTATTCCGTCTGGGCTGAGAAACCGGGTCATCAAGACGTTAGTGTCCGGCAGATACATCTGCTTGTATCGCCCTTCACTGGTTGCCCACACCCGAAAGTACCCGCCCTGCCGGTCATCCAACATTGCGCCAAAAACGCTTGGCGAATCGAAGCGTGGAAGGCAACACCAGTCAATCGAGCCGTCCGTGCTTACCAGGGCGGCCGTGTGAAGATCTCCGATCAAACCATAGCTATCAATATTTTTGTAAGCCATTCGACGATTTGTCATCAGAATCGCAGATGAAATCGGGACCGAGAACTGACGCGCAGAATTTAGCGTTCAAAATGACGAAAGTTCTGCGCGCATCATTCACGTTCGTGATGGCCTCGGGCTTGAGTCGCCAAATGTTGGTTTGCTTCTCTCGGCGGATTCGGATTGGCTGCCAACGAGCTTGAAAGATACCGGGAGTTAAGCCAGGTACTCGCAAAGTTGACGTTCGTAGTCGGCAGTCCCGATGATGAAGAAGGCCGCGTCGGGACAACTCGGAACTGCTGAAAGGCTTTCCGAACTGGGCAGGTTCGGCAGTTCAAACGTGGGTTTCCGGGTTAAACCCGAGCGCGCGACCTCACTTTGCAAGCGGCTGCGAGGGCTGCGCATCCCGCAAACATCAGGAACATTGAGGAGGGCTCTGGAGCATCTGCAAAAGCCGCGCTCGCAACCTCGATCGAAGGCGCGAATCGCCCATCGGCGAAGTTGTAAGTAATCTCGCCCCTGAGACTCGCCATGATCGTGACGGCCGGGTTGGCACAGATTGCCGGCTGCCAGGCCTGGTAACTGCATGCCGTTAAAGTGGCTGTGAAAAGAGCAGGAACGGCTATAGAGGTTGTTGCGTTCGCTGGAAATTGAGCGTTAGTCAGAGGCTCGACGGTCCAGGTACCTTCGGCATCGACCATACCGATACTGGCTACATTGCCGATGATGTTGGACTGCGCTGCGACCAGAGTCGATGATGGTCCCGCCTTGGCGGCAGTCGAGAAGGTGAAGCCAGCGATCGCGTCGCCCGGTAGTCCCAAGGGAGGCGAGAAGTCGAGCGTTCTGGCAGAAAAACCGCCGAAGCTAAAGCCCGGGCCAGAGAGGCTGAACGAAGACCCGATCGGATCGGCATACATGAACTGCGCAGAAGTTGCAGTCAATACGGGGAGTGGGTCGGCACTCGCCGAAAGCCATGAGAAACAACCTGCAAGAACAGCGACGTAAAGACTCTTCATCCGTTCACGCCCTTCCTGACCGCGTCCTCGTCCGCGCTCGTACCGCCAGTGATACCAATATAACTCCTGGCAGGCAGCAAGAGAAATGACTTTAATTGAGCGATCTCGCGTACCGCAACTGAACGATTACTTTAAAACCCTAGTCGTGGCCCCTTGAAAACGAACAAAAATTCCTTCGGTGCGACGTTACCGTGCAATCTGGCAGTCTCGACGAGATGACCTATCATCGAGAGCAGCCTCATGAGCTCGATATGCGAACTGCTACATGGATCTTGTCCACCGCTCTCATAATCTTTATCGGATTTTTGTCTTTGTCGGCCGGAAACTCGGGACATAATAAGGACTCTCCCGCAGAGCCTTTCGCGGATATCTCTAATGGACAGATTAAGGCACGACTTTGGCTGCCTGATGTTCAAAGAGGGTTGTATCAGGGGACCCGGTTTGATTGGTCGGGCAGCGTTGCTGACCTCTCTTATGCGGGACACACATATTTCGGGCAATGGTTTGTGCGTTACGATCCTGCAGTCCGCGATGTCGAATGGAAGGCGTCGGCTAACGGGTACCTTGCGGGCAAGGCGAGCGCGGATGTAGGGCCAGTGGAGGAGTTCACGGGACCCGGGAATTCCGCGCCGGGTTACGACGAGGCACAGCCGGGCGAGACATTCCTGAAGATCGGAGTAGGCGCTTTGCACAAGCCGCCGCATGGTGAAGACGGCAAGTACGATCACTACTTCTCGTATGAAATCGCAGACCACGGCAAGTGGAAAACTCGGCTCTTTCCAGATCGTGTAGAGTTCACCCAAAACGTCACGGCGGGGCATGGCTACGGCTACGAATACACCAAAGTCTTGCGACTGGCTCACGGCACCCCCGAGATGCTGCTCGAGCACACGTTGAAGAATACGGGATCGAAGATTTTGGAGAGCGACGTTTACGATCACAACTTCCTCGTCAACGATCACCAGCCCCCGGGACCGCCGCTGCGACTCATATTCCCTTTCGATCTCCACCCGGAGAAGCCGATGACACCTTTAGCCAAAGTCAGCGGACGAGAGATCCGTTACATGGAAATGCTTGTCAATGACGAGCGTGCGACCACACCGCTTACAGGCTTCGGCGGTACGGCAAAAGACTATGACATCCGAGTGGAGAACGCAGCCACAGGAGCGGGAGTACACATCACCGCCGACCAGCCTTTATCGAGGTTGATGTTCTGGAGCGTAAAATCTGTTTTGGCTCCGGAGCCATTCATTCACCTGAAGATTCTCCCCGGAGCGGAGTTTCACTGGACGATACGGTACGACTTCTATATCGTGCATTGAATTATGATGGGCGGTTTCAATAGCAAGGGAGCATGGGTGTCGAGGCTAGATCAAAGACACATCCGCCGGAGCACTCTTCTGTAAAACGCCGCACTTGACCTGATGGACGGCGCACGTGAAAGTGTAATTTTCGGATATCCGATCCAAAGTCGGAACCAGAAAAACTTTATTCTGTCTTTTCGTCTTCCGCGAGAACTCCCCGCTTTCGCGATATCGTTTGACCATGAACTCAATGAAGGATGTCGCAGTCGTACTGCTCACCATTTGGCTGCTCTCCTCTCATTGCCTTTTTGCAGCTTCAAAGCCAGACCGGCTGGACGTGACGTATTTGGGGAACGAAGGGTTTTCGTCCGCTCAGGGTCTCAGGCCATTCTGTTCGACGCGCTATTCGGCACAGGCCTTCCCGATTATGATCGCGTTCCCCCGACGGCTATGGATGAAATCGAGAGAGGCAAGCCTCCTTTCGCCAACATCGACGCGCTTTTAATCAGCCATGTACACGCTGATCATTTCAATCTTCCGAGCACCGTACGATTCCTGAAGACCCATCCTGCAACTATCGTTGTCGCTCCGGATCAAGTCTCAAAACAGATACACAAAGCGCTCACAGGCGACTCCCAAGCCCTTTCGCGAATTCATACGGCCACTTTAGAGCAGAACTCAATTACTACCCGCGACGAAGGTGGCGTTCGGATTGGGAGCTTCCCTTTGACGCACGGCAACATCGAAAATGCGGCTTACTTGGTCGTTCTCGATCGACGAACAGTGCTCCACATTGGGGATGCCGATCTTCCAATGAAGGGGCTAGCTCAATTCGGGCTTTCGCATCGACGCATTGATTTAGCGTTCGTTCCTTTTTGGCAGCTGACGGACAACCCCAAACGGGTACAAACTCTGATTGCGGCAAAAGTCGTAATTCCAATGCACCTGATAACAAATCCAACCACTGACACCTCGAAGGGCTTTATGGAGCATGTCGGCGGCCGGGAGCGGATGCTTCGCCAGATCCGGATCTGCTTTCCAAATGCAGCCATCTTCCTCGCCCCTCTCGAGACTAAGAGCTTCTAAGAGTACATCCCGTCCAAGGAACATCGATCACCGTTCAAAAAAATGCTTCCCACCACTCTCTAGGTCACCAACTGGACGTAAGCTGCGCTCGGCTCTTCGTCATTGTCTTCGTATTGCGCTCAGCTGAGTTCTTGGGCGAGTCCGATGAGAAGCCCTTCAGGTCCGCGGATGTAGCAGAGCCGATACGCGTCTTTATACTGGACTACTTCGCCTACGATCTGCGCGCCGCGCTTGCCGAGCCTTTCAAGCGTCTCGTCGATGTCGTCCACGGCGAACATGACGCGGAGGTAGCCTAGAGCGTTCACCGGAGCCTTGCGGTGGTCCGCGACGGCAGGCGGCGTGAGGAAGCGGGAGAGCTCAAGCCGGCCGTGGCCGTCCGGCGTGCGCATCATGGCAATCTCGACGCGCTGATCGCCCAGTCCAGTGACACGCCCGGCCCATTCTCCTTCGATCGTGGCCCGCCCTTCGAGCTCGAGGCCGAGCTCGCGAAAGAAATCAATCGCCGCTCCGAGGTCATCGACAACGATTCCTACATTGTCCATCCGTTTGAGCGCCATGTGTCCAATCTACAAAGCGTCATCTAGTCTAACGACAGGCCCTATTTTGCGACGCGGCTGATCTCGTTAGACGTATAAGCGAAAACGATGAGTTGAGAATTTGGCGAAGGTCGTATGACAATCGCAGTGTGCCAACCACGACCTACGGCTCGGTGTTGCCGATAGTCTTAGTTGTTGAAGACGATCCATCAATCCACGAGCATGCTTGCGCAGTCACCCGCACAAAGAGGGAGCGACAAATAGAGCCTCGGTAGCACCACCGGTTCGATCTGGCGCGGTTATCGTTAGCATCCGAGCCGGCACCGCATGAGATGCTTATTCTTCTGTCGCCAGCTTCGTGACACCTCACAGGATCACAAGGTATGAATCTAACTTGCTTTTCCGGCTTGCGCACCCCGACGCGGAACCGCAGTCGGACCAGTATCGGCTGCCCAATCATCAGCAGGTTCGTCGCGGGTGTTCGTCAAACCCAGACTCGCATCATCGGCAGTTCGAATGCTTAATTCATCAATGCCGCCAGAGTCGTCATTCGCGATTCCGCCCTCTTCATCCGTATCCAGATATGGCCTGCTCGGTCCCATGCCGTCCGCACTCGCATCCACGGTCGGCTGCCCCGCCGGTCCATCATCATATGACCGAGCGCCTGAGCCACTCTGCGACAAATCATCCGAATCATCAATCGCAGCCGGAGCCCTATCGTCGCCGTCCTCCAAACGGACGCCAGTTGCTTCGTCGGGGTCAGTGCTCGTCTCATCGATGATCGAAAACTCCATCACGGTTTCCGAATTGCGCATGGCGTCCTCAAAGTCCTGACGACGGCTATCGACGACGTCGTATTCCCAAACCTCAGGCGCTGCCAGTCCGAGCCACGCATCGTCCTCGTCCAAGACTTCCTGGCTGTGCTTTGCCTCAGGCTCAAAGCGTTCAACGAACTCTTTCTCGGCAACAACTCCATCGGGGATGTAAACGTCCATTTCCGCGGTCGGATTCAGGTCCGAAGCGTTGCCGTCCGATTGAAATCTCTTCGCGAAAACTACGCGATATCTCATGCTTCTATAGACTTCAAGTCTCGATGGTTGATTCCGCACCTAGTGATGGTCATTGTTGGGGAAGCGTTATAAGTAAGCTGACTAGCATGATTACGTATTCGCAATACATTAAATGAAGTTTAATGTGGTCTTCAGAACCATTTCACCTTCTTATGCGACTATACTCGTTGAGAGCACCGTAGTGCTATCACTGAAAAAAGAAGGAGATATCCCCTCAATGAAGAAGATCATGATCGCCACCCTGGGCCTTTCGCTCCTCTCCGGTACGGCCGTTTTCGCGCAGAATACTTCTAGCGGAAGCGACACCATGAAGAGCAC
>JAFAUR010000134.1 GCA_019243205.1 Acidobacteriaceae bacterium
TTGATGCCTCCCCAGGAAAAGCCGGGCCGACCCACACCCACGCCATATCTGATCGCGCGCCCGCCGGGGAGAATGAAATAAAGCCGCCTCTCCTCGGTCGAGATGACGACCGTGCCGGGCGCATAGGTGCCCGTATATGTCACCTCCCCGCGTGGAATCGGCGTGTAGGCGACACGTCCATCGGCTGCGACCTCCGGCAAGGGGAGATGGGTCAACGGATCGATCTCATACGCACTCACGGGGCTCGCGAAAGCGAGAGAAAGGGCCAAGGCACCGAAAGCGAACAAAGGTCTCATGAGCGAGCTTCCCACTGAACGACTCCAACAAGGCGCGCCAACTCGTTGCCTTGTTGCTGGCACGAATCGGACATCAACACGGCATGAAAAGCGCTAATGCGATCGCATCATCGCCGCAATCGGACTTCCCAGGATTGTGTGCCCCAAGAAGCGGTCTCGCAGGCCCCGTGTCTTTTGCGCAACAATGCGCGAGGAGTGTTGACGGGCGTTTAACAGGGGGCGCAAAAAAGCGCGTTATCGCGATTTAGGGAGGTGAGGTGAGGCGCACGCCATTGCGCCCTGCGAGATCCTGCACGAACTGCCAGGCGACACGGCCCGAGCGAGCGCCGCGCGTCGTTGCCCATTCGAGGGCCTGAGCGTGAAGCTCCCTCTTAGGCATTCTGAGACAAAAGTCAAAAAAAGCGACGTAACCGTCGACCATATCAAGATATTCATCCTGGCCGCATTTGTGGAATCCGAGCCAAAGGCCGAAGCGATCCGAGAGCGAGACCTTCTCTTCGACGGCCTCGCCCGGATTGATCGCGGTCGATCTTTCGTTCTCCATCATGTCTCGGGGTAGGAGATGGCGGCGATTCGATGTGGCGTAGAAGAGGACGTTGGCCGGGCGCCCCTCGATACCCCCTTCGAGGACCGCCTTCAGCGATTTGTAGGATGTGTCCCCTGCGTCGAAAGAGAGATCGTCGCAAAAGACGAGGATCTGGTGCTTGTTCTCACGTAACAGGCCCATCAGGAGCGGCAAAGCCTCGATATCTTCGCGGTGGATCTCGACCAGCTTGAGCCGCCGGTTTCCGCCCGCGGCGAGACGCCGGTTGACCTCCGCATGCGCGGCCTTGACCAGCGATGATTTTCCCATTCCGCGCGCCCCCCAAAGCAGGGCGTTGTTGGCCGGCAGGTCGCGGGCGAAGCGCTCGGTGTTCTCAAGAAGAAGGTCGCGTGCCTGGTCGATGCCCTTCAACAACGAGAGCTCCACGCGATTGACCTGTCTCACCGGCTCCAGCCTTTTCAGGTCGGAGCGCCAGAGGAAGGCGTCGGCGCCTGAAAGGTCGGTCGGTAGCGGAGCTGGCGTTGCAATCCGCTCGAGCGCCTCTGCGATGCGTTCGAGAGCCTCTACGGCGCGCATGTCAACCAGATGGACAGCAGGGGGATTGCCGTGATCGTTCACATCGAACCTTCATTCATCCTGCTGGGCGAGATTCGACCGGCCGGCGATGCCTGAGCGTCCTTGTATAAGGGATCGAGGCGTCCTTCGCATGGATTTTCGCATCACCGCGTTTCCAACTTCCAGGCGAAGCAGTGTTGCAGCCGAAATGAGACGCATGTCGGTCCCGGGAGAGTCTCCACCGGTTGGCTCAGCGCTCCTCAAGAATTTTGCGTTGGGACTTTGAAAGCGAAATCGACCACAATTTTGAAACCCTGATCCGTAGACGACCATTGTTCGCGCTTGTTAGCGTTTTGCGCGGCGTGACGAGATGCTCGGCGTTATCCTTCGATGAAAAAGTTGGCTCGCTCAGCGCTGCGGGGGCGAGCGACGCCATCCGCCCCCGAATGTCGCCCTCTCGGGCGCCGCAGGAGGCTCGCCGTCAGGCGATTTCAGGAACCTTTTATGGAAGCTGCTGCGGCAGCATGTTCGACGCGGCCTGCTTGGCGCTTCCCGCGGAAATTCGATTTCGCTTCGAGCCGCGCATGTTGTCGCATCCTTGCTCGTTTGCGAACGAGCCCGGCTGCCCTGACAACAGGGCCACGGGCGCGTGACGATCGAGCCTGAAATCGCCCGGATAGCGAGATGGTCGTAGTGCTCGCCGCCCGAACCCGCCGGAGACCGCCGGGAAGGGCACTTGCGCGACGCGGTCGTTCCTGGAAGCATAGAAGTCACGGCGCCGTGGCGTCCGGCGTCCGTTCGCAGAAACGAAGCGGGAGGCCGGTCATGGACGAGGCGAAGACAGCATCATCGGAAGCTAAAACGACAGGCCCGCGGCTGGTCGCGATCGTCGGGCCCTTTCAGAGCGGCAAGACGACCCTTCTCGAGGCCATGCTGGCGCGGGCGGGCGCCATCACTCGGCAAGGCAGCGTGAGAGACGGGACAAGCGTGGGGGATTCCAGTCCCGAGGCACGCTCCCACGCGATGAGCGTTGAAGGCAATATCGCGACGACGGAATTCCTCGGCGACCGTTACACCTTCTTCGATTGCCCAGGCTCGATCGAGTTCATACAGGAGATGAGAAATGTTCTTCCCGTCTGCGATGCCGCGATCGTGGTCTGCGAGGCCGATGCCAAGAAGACGCCCGCCCTTCAGGTGATCTTGCGAGAGATCGAGGCTATCGGGCTTCCGCGCATCCTCTTCTTGAACAAGATCGACGCCGCCAACACGCGAGTTCGCGACACGCTTTCGCTTCTTCAGCCCGCATCGCGCACGCCGCTTCTGCTTCGCCAGATCCCGATCTGGAAAGACGGCATCGCCGTCGGCTTCATCGAC
>JAFAUR010000020.1 GCA_019243205.1 Acidobacteriaceae bacterium
TAAACACCTAAAGTTCTCAATCGAACGAAAACTTTGACTTGAGCCTCGATTCTCTGGTGGTGCCCCCAGCAATGGCGGGCACCACTTTTTTTCTCCGCTTCTGACTAAAGTCGGCACCGGCAACCCACTGATTTCCGCGTGACAGCGTTCCCAGCGAGGGCGCCCGACATGCAAGGTGGGGGGTACACCCTATTTTTCAGGGTGTCCACGATTAAGAAAACCACGCCAGACGCGGAGTTCAAAAGCCGGAAAAACACACCACCCTATTTTGCAGGGCGGTTGTTCATTTTGTCGAAAGTACGATACCGACTTGCGCGTTGATTTGGTCGCGTCAGTCAGTACGGCTCATTGGGTAGGCTCCAGCCTCGCGCTGATGGCGCGCAGCATCTTCTGTTGGAATGCGATCTTCTCACTCCTGTCGGGGCCGCCATTGTTTTGCTCGCTGCGCAAGAGGGTGATTTCGGTCCGTGTCTGTGTGCGTAGCCGGAGAAGCTGGGACTGATTAAGCCGTTCTATATCGGCAATTTCGAATTCATCCTTCATTTAACCTCCTTTGAAAAAGTCTCCTTCGATAGCACAAAAACTGAAAGCAAAAGCCGGAATTGTGGTTAATGGGGCTTGATTAATGTGCACTTGAAATATGAAACATGCAGAACCCTAATTTTATTCGCTTTCCTGAACGTTGCAAGACTTACCCTTTGTGCGACGTGCGGTTGGCGGTTGCCCTGGTGCAACTGTTTGGTCAGCTACTCGCTGACGCTATCATTGTTTAATTATGGGTAAAGAGCACACACCTTCCGAGGTTTTGAGCGCCACAGGCAGCGAGTTCCTGCTGACTGATCTTGATGTAGCGTTGACGTTTATGGATGCGGCGGAGACCACGGAGAGTAAAGAACACGCACAGCGTGACCATCAGAATGCTCGCTCAGCCTACGATACGGTTCTGCGCCTGCTCCCCAAGCTGCAACTGGACGTGGCGCAACGGAATGAAGTTGATAAAAAGCTGGCAGCCTTGAAAGCGCGGCTGACGGCTGCCGGACAAGAGTTCTAGGCATTCAATCGGACGTTGTGCAAAGCACCGTTTGTGCAACGTCAGTGAACTTTGCGCGGTCGGCACCAAAAGAGGTGAAAGGCTTTCAAGGGGCGCCGTCATTGTTTTTTGCAAACCGTGCCGATTTGCCCCCATTTCCTGAAGTGACACCGCCGGAATGAAGTCGATTGTAACGGCTATCAGGACCATAAAACTTTTCATATTGGCCGGGCGTGTACGGATAAAGGCGCGGTTTCCATGCGCCCTGGTTGTCGAAGTCACATAGCACAATATTTATTTTCGCCAACGCTGGCGTAGGATTTATCAACTGGTCGAGCGAAAAAGCGAGATTGAGATGACCGTCAGACGCCGCGCCATTAGCGAGCGGCGTCATTGCGCCGGTCAATATAACAACCTTCTTATCGAGCGCGGGATTAGTGCAAAATTGCTGATATAAAAACTGCGCCGTTTTCAAAAGCGTATCAGTGCCATGGGTTATTAGAACCGCTCTCTCCGGCGCTGCTTCGATTATATTCAAAATGCTTTTTCGATACGTATCATCAAGAAGCTTTGAGTCGCGCGGTTCGAGCGAGACGCTCCGAGTATTTATGGATGCAAATGTTGTTGTGAGGGCATCGCAAACAAGGTCGTGACCGTCCCGGGGGAAGCTGCAAAGGTCAGGGGGAATTGCGGGGTTCTTGTAAGGAAGCGCTCCAATAGTTCCGCCTGTAGTTATGACGAGCATACTCAAAACAATCCCCGGTTGATGTAAAGCAGCCGAGGGAACCATACCGGGGACAGCGGCGACAAGGAAAAATTTAGAGGAGAGTGGCTGGGCTTAATTAGAACGATCTCAAGCCTCGTGCTCAGACCCGCATGGATGCCAAATAGTGTAAAGAAAAGGTGCCGTTTAGCCGTGAAGATGACAGCTTCCGCAACGTATCAAATTCTATCCTTTATGCGACGCGCCGCCGGCCTCTTTGAATAGCTCGGCGATGGGGCAATGAGGTAAGTGTAACCGTCCTCGCAATATGCATGGACATTGCCGGAAGGAAGAAACCGCATCCTGACAATACCGTTGGTGCGCTCTCGATGCAGAGCATAGGCTCGCATCAGCTGTTTTTGTGCGCGAGTGAATTACAGGTTCTTCATGGCGGGAAGTAGCGCCGCGCTGCGCGAAAATCATCCCTTGGCGCCACAAAACGGGCCTAGCCGTTTGGAATTAAAAAGGCACGTCATCATCGGGTGGCGATTGTTTCCGCTGCCGCCTGCGCCGCTGCATCCGTTCCATGGCTTCGCGAAGTTGGGCTTGCTGCCATGGCGGAAGCTGCATGGGGCCGCAATTAGAACAACCGGTCTCGGGTCCGGTGTGCCGCAACGGTCACACCATGCAGCAGCATCAATTTCTGAAGTCCAATCGATTCGAAACACCAAGGAGAATCACGTCACTCATGGACGAAAGTATCGCCGTGAAGGATATCCATGTTTAACATCCTCGTAAAAATGAAATAGCAGCTCGTCAGCACTTGGCGTCAAGGCACAAGAATCTCCTGAAAATCTGCCTACGGGACATTGCTTCGCGCTTGCGTCCTTCTGTTCTGCAGCCATCGCACGGTACCGTAGCGTCTCAGTCCCTGCCCCCGCCAGGGAATTCGACGTCCACGCCGCCGGCCGGAATTTCGATACATTGTCCCGGAGAGATATCATCAAACTGAAACGGGGCTCCAACGGGATACTGCGAGCAGAACGATTGTTGGCATTGACCAGCCTGAGTACCAAAGGGAGTGCCGAGGGGAACCGGCTGCGCGTCAAGGCTCTCCTGGATCGGGCAGAAGCAGGTCGCCACCCGCACGCCATTGATCTCCCCGGCTCGCACACAAGCAAAGCTAAAGCAGTTGGTGAATTGAAAGTTATTCGCAACCGTGGCGGGACAAACGTACCCCGGTGAGGCAGCCTGTGGTCCATGCTTCTTCCAGTCGTTGATCGCCTGCGGGATATGAGCTTTTGGTGAGTATGACGACCAGATTCCATTGTCCGGGGGCGGTTGGCAGCTCCCCTTCATGTTTCCGCCGACTACGTCGGCGATCGAGGCCCCGGAGAAAATCGGACAGGTGCACTGGGCTTCGTCGAAGAGCGTAGTAGTGTTGTTGACGGCAATCTTCTTTCCATCCCGCATGCAAGTAGAAGCCGCGCAGAGGGCGTAATCTCCTACGCAGATTCTGAACTCGTGAGGCACGGAATCAGTTTGCGCCAGCGTCATACCTTGTGACATTACGAAGATAGAACCCATAACCAGCAGCGAAAAAAGCAGCCGAGAAGTTTTCATTCACTGTCCCTCGCTTTCTTTTGGTTTAGGCGTACCTAGCTGAGGATATTTTGGGTTAGCGCTCAAGTGCTGACCCAACCTTCTCCCGACGGGGTCTATTACTGAGATTCCGGATACTCCCGAGAGAATCACAAGCTCCCCTTGCCACCGTTATCCGACTATTCAGGGCGCCAGGCCAAGATGCCACCAAAAACACCCACATAAGCACTGCCGTCAGGTCCAATGCCGATACCAGAGTAAAAGTTGTTCGCCAGAATACCGCCTAGTTGGTTAGACAGCGGTATGCGCGCCTGATCGACGAGGGAACCGTCCTGGAAGTCAAGGGCCGCATAATACCAACCTTGGGAATCCTTGGCGTAGGTGTAGAGCAGCCCGTCGCCGGTCGAAAGTTGCGAGACGACGGACGGGATGGCAACGTGGGCGTTCTGCCAGACCACCTGGGATTGACCCGTCGTAGGATCGAAATCGACTCTGTCGACACCAGGCACAGTGGTCAGAGGGCCGAGAGTGCTCAGGACTGTGCGGTTGCCATAATTGTTTTCGATGATGATCGAGTGGTTCACCGCAATCAGAGAATTCTCACAAGAATTCAGACGGTAAAAGCCCTTGAACACCTGCTGCTGAGCGACTAAAGCGCCGGTCTGCCGGTTGTAGACATTGACGTCCATGTACGGGTCAGCGTTATCCGCGATGGTGACGAATTGATTGCCGGCGAAGTCGTTAAACAGGGTCGGCGTCGTTCCCGAGCCTTGCTGATTTTGACCGGGTTTCTCCCGCGTCCCGCGATTGTACATCGTTCGCCAGGTGTTCAGCGGCATCCCGTCGGGACCCACCTCAAAACGATAAAGTGCATAGTCCGTGACGACGTAAACTCCTCCGTCCTCGTCTGTCGCGAACGATTTGCTAATGGTTTCGTTGAGATCGGTGATGTAGATCGTCCCGCTATTGTTGTTGGAATTGCTGATATACCCCACTTTCCCCTGGGCGGTAATAAACCACAGATTCCCTGCGCTATCGGGAAGAACCGAATTAGGGATATCGCTCGAATTGTTGATCTTGGCGCTAAGGTCGTAGGTTTGAACGAGTTCGAACTGATTATTTTTGACCGCGTAGATCCGGATCTGCTGGTTCGCCGTAACGCAAACCACGCGGTCTAGATTATCCACGTAGAAATATCCTCCCCCGGAGAAGCTGACGGTGCCATTGGAACTAGGCCTGGGGGGCAGATCTGTTTCCGCAAGTACCTGGAGAGTTGCAGGATTTATCAGCAGCAGAGTCTGGCCGCCGAAGCCTGGGTTCGTTAGTGACCGGCCAATCCGGATCGTGAGGATTTGCCCGCTTGAGTTAAACGCAATTGTTCCAGCGATAGCCGCTATAGGCCTGAGCAATCTCTGCTGCACGGTTTGACTACCGCTACTCGCAGGACCACTGACGGAAGTGGTGTCGGTCTGAAAGGAATTGAAATGGATCTCGCTAAAGTTGTTCGGCCCCATGAACGGGTTCTGGAAGATTGGAGGAGTTGGTATGACGGCTGGAGCGGCCTCAGCCACTGCTACGACTCCCAGAATGACCGCAGCAACAGCACCAATCGTGATAACCTTATTGATTGCACCGAACACACCAGAACACAGCGCCTTTTCGAACCTCATACGACTCCTCCTGACCGGCTGCGAGAAACGCAAGGATTCCAACTCGCCCATTAGCTCTATTCCCGCCCGAGGACGGGATTTTGAGGATGGGTTCTTTTATTTTCGCTGTTCTGCTGTTATGAACCGGCAATGAACCCTAATCCGAAAATAATTGTGTGGATCACAGAGGAAACAGCACTGGCGCAAGAACTTTCTGATTTTTTCCTCTTATCCCTGAAGAGCAC
>JAFAUR010000088.1 GCA_019243205.1 Acidobacteriaceae bacterium
TCGGGAATCACCCAAAACCGGCCATCGATAATCACCTGAAAAGCGGCCAATAGAGCGGATCCAGGACGTTGATCCAGACGTTGGGGAATACCCTCCGTCAACGTGAGCAATGTCTTGAGCAAGGACAAGAGAGAGCAAGTAATCGCACTGGGGCGGCTGGGATGGTCGCTGCGGCGCATCGAAGCCGCTGTACACATCCGCCGGGAGACGATTGGCGGATATCTGCGTGCCGCCGGCATTCCAGTGCGCGCACCTGGCGGGTGGGGGCGGCGCTCACCGGCAAAACCGGCCATAGAGGTGATTACCGACTCTGGCGCGGAGTCGGTGGCGATAACGGTTCCCGAACCGCAGCCTAATCGCAGTCTATCGGCCAGCGTCTGCGACCAGTATCGGGAGCTGATCGAACTCGGGCTTTCGCGTGGCCGCAATGCCAAGGCGATCTGGCAGGACTTGGTCGATAGCCACGGTTTCACTGTCGGTTATCAAAGCGTCCAGCGGTTCGTAGGCAAGCTGCGCAGAGCGGCGGAACCGGAAGCGCGGGTCGTGATTCAGACCGCGCCGGGCGAAGAAGCACAAGTCGATTACGGCTCCGGCCCGATGGTGCGTGATCCGCACACCGGCAAGTATCGACGTACGCGGCTGTTTGTGTTGACGCTTGGATACAGCCGTAAGTGTGTACGCCTTCTGGTGTTTCGTTCTGCCGTGCGTGTCTGGGCCGAGTTGCACGAGAAAGCGTTCCGCCGACTGGGTGGGGTCACTCGTGTCGTGGTGCTCGATAATCTGCGCGAAGGTGTGCTCGCGCCTGATATCTACGATCCTGCGCTCAATCCTTTATATAAGGATCTGCTCCAGCACTACGGTGCCGTCGCTCTGCCTTGCCGCGTAAGAGATCCAGACCGCAAGGGCAAAGTGGAATCGAGCGTCGGCCACGCGAAGAAGACGCCGCTGAAGGGGCTGCGCTTCGAGAGTCTGGAAGAGGCGCAAGCGTATCTGGATCGCTGGGAAGAGCGCTGGGCGGATACGCGCATTCACGGTACTACGAAGCGTCAAGTGGCGGCCATGTTTGCCGAAGAACGGCCTGCTCTACTGCCACTGCCGTTCGAACCGTTTCGCTATTACCAGTACGGCGAGCGTACCGTGCATCTGGACGGCTGCGTGGAAGTCGAGGCCGCCTATTACAGCACACCGCCGGGCTGGATTGGGCGCCGGGTTCATGTGCAGTGGAATGATTCGCAGGTCCGGCTGATCGATCCACGGAACGGGCAACTGCTCCGCGAACACTTACGGCAACAGCGCGGAGGGCATCGCATCCACGATGAAGACCGAAGAAGAAAGACGCCGCTCTCGACGGAGCGCTTGCTGCGCCGCGCCGAATTAACGGGTGCGCACATCGGCGTGCTTTGCCAAGTCATGTATCGCAATCACGGGCAGGTCGCCGTGCGCCGCATTTTGGGCGTGCTGGCGCTGGTTAAGAAGTACGGCCTGGCTTCCACCGACGATGCCTGTGGCGTCGCGCTGGAAACCGGCGCTTGCGAATACCGTTTTGTGCGCCGCTATCTAGAGCACAACCCGCAACTACCGCTGAGCTTGCGCCAAGTCGATCCGCTGATCCGGCAGCTCACTCTCTATCGCGACCTCATTGAAAAACGCACTCGTCAGGAGAATGACCTATGCACGTTGTAGAACTCGAACGCTCGCTGCGGCAACTGCATCTCAGCGGCATGGCCGCAGTGCTCGCAACCCGCTTGCGCCAGGCTCAGGCCGAAACTATGGCCCCCATCGATCTGATCGCCTGCCTAGTATCAGATGAACTCACGCTTCGCGCTGACCGACTCTTGCAGCGCCGCCGCAAACAAGCCGGCTTTCGCGATCCCGACAAGACCCTCGATAATTTCGATTTCAGTTTCAATCCCAAGATGAATCGCAGTCTCGTGTTCGATTTAGCCACGGGCGCATTTATCGCCAAACGCGAGGACGCAAGCCGCCATTCTGCAGGGCTATAAAGTGCTGTATCGCGAAGTGCACGTCTTGCTTGACGAGTTGGCCGATGCCGTCGCTGACGGTACACGCAAAGATTACATGGAATCGGTCGCCACCGTTCCTTTACTCGTCGTTGACGACTTCGGGATGCGCAAGCTGCCGCACACCGCCGCCGAGGATCTGCTGGAAATCGTGATGCGCCGCTATGAACGGTTCAGCACACTGTTAACCTCGAACCGACCGGTGGAAGACTGGGGCAAGCTGCTCGGCGATGTGGCTGCCGTCAGTGCCATGCTCGATCGATTGCTGCACCATGCTCATGTGCTCAAGTGCGGCCCGCGCAGTTGGCGCACCAAGACCCCTCCCGAATCATAAGGAAAAAGCCTTCTTTAACTGCGAGAGGCGCTGCCCTCGCGCTCCCGGGATTTATCGCTTTCCAGCAGGCATGCCTGGCAGACTGGGCGGCTCCCCGCCGCCCTCACTATGCCCGCACCAGAGTAGGCGCTCGGGTTCCATCCCTGGAGAGCCCTACCCTCCTCTCAGGCATGACCAGCATAACGTTTCACGGCACGATCGTCTATTCACCCAGCATTAGCCAACCTTGCATGCAAAAGTAACGAGCTAGGACGCGCTATAACGCAACGGCGGCGATGGGGTGATATTAAAGCATCCCCAAATAAGCTTGCGGAACGCAAAGCAACGAGCTATAACTACTCTTGTTCTGGATCACTTCCGTTGGCCGGTTTTGAAGTGATAACGTATGGCCGGGTTTGAGGTGATTACCGAGGCACAAAACCATGCCGGCGAGGCTGGTCATGCACAAAACGTCGTACTTCAACGCGGACGAAAAGGCGGGATTTCGACAAACGGCGGAGAATGAGAAGCTTAATGTGCTTGATCTGGTGAGCGTGCGACGCTCGGGGGCTCGCTTGTTGCGAGCCGGCAATTCACCGATGGTTCGCGGCACGGCGATGTTGTTCGATGATAAGTCCGGCATCGTATACCTGAAGGGCACAGTCCCGTATTTCCAGATCTACCCTGGAGCCTACATACCGCGAGCGCTCGAATTTATCCGCGAGGAGGGCGAAACTAGCGCCGCCGATCTCGCACGCGAGCTCCTCGGCTTGTCAAAGCTCAATTTCAACAATACGCAGTTCGATTCGGGTGACCCCATTACAGTGCGGGCCGCTCGACGCGTAGGAGATATCTTGAAACACGTTCCGAGCGGTAGAAAGATAAATGCTCGGTTTCGTTACTTCACATGACGTGATTGCCGGTCGATTCTTACTCGGATCCCTCGTGTTGAGTCTATTGGGTCCGCGACTCGTGAGCTTCTCCATGCCGGCTGCCTCGAAGGCCCTCCCTGCTATGTGTGTTTGTGCGGCAATCCGTTGGCATGAGCGACGCGACACATTGCGTCTGCACGATAATCCGGTGTCAAGCCACACTGGGGATTCCGGTGGCGTATCGGACGGGCCCAACCGGAGCTCAGATTGCTTCGCGTTGCAGCACGCCATGCTTTATGACCCATTTCAAACATTCGCTGTTAAAGGAGCGCCTTGATGGCGGGATCGACATTTCAGACCAGTCCGTTTGACCTCCATAAGCTACTCGACGATTGCCATCACGGCGTCATTCAGCTGCCGGATTTCCAGCGGAGTTGGGTCTGGGACGAAGAGCGCATCAAAAGCGTAATCGCGTCCGTTTCACGCGCCTTCCCTGTCGGCGCACTGATGTCGCTTGATACAGGCGGACCGGTGAACTTCAAGCCGCGGCCGGTCGAAGGCGCACCGGCGAACGCCGAGCAGACTCCACCACAATCGCTTCTACTGGATGGACAGCAACGCATGACCTCTCTGTATCAGGTCAGCTCCGAAACGAAGTAGTCGAGACCGTGACCCCGAAAAACAAGAAGGTGAAGCGCTGGTTCTACATCGATAATAGGAAAGCACTCGACCCTTCTATTGACCGCGAAGAGGTGGTCGTCGGTGTGCCTGAGGATCGGGTCATCCGGACGGATTTCGATCGCAAGATCGTGCTTGATCTCTCAGCTCCTGAAAACGAATATGCCCTTTTGATGTTCCCGCTGGCGCAGGTATTCGATTGGGACAAATGGCAAGACGGATTCGACAAATACTGGCGCGGCGATCAGCATGGAAACACACGGGAGCAGTTCCGGAGTTTTAAGCGGCAGGTCCTGGAAAATTTCAAGTACGATCGGGTGGCCAGTTATCAGTTTGGACCGCTCGACCTCGAAAGAAGCAGTGTGCGTAGTGTTCGAGAAGGTCAACACCGGCGGAAAACCACTGGATGCTTTCGAGCTGGTCACCGCTACATATGCTGCGGTCGGGCACGAGCTACGGAAAGACTGGTACGGGGATGATGGCACCAAGGGACGGCACCGCCGGTTCGCCGAGACCCTCCGGCCCGCAGGCTCGGAATCCGGCATTATCGCCGACGTCTCCAATACGGATTTCCTGCAGCCTATCTCACTATTCCACACACGTGACCGCCGGCGAGCGGCAGAGAAAGTGGGTAAGGAAGGGAAAGAGCTGCCTGCGGTCACCTGTAATCGGCAGGCGCTTCTGAATCTTCCGCTCGAAGCTTACAAAGATACGAAAAGCAGGTAGAGCAAGGGTTCGTGCGCGCAGCAAAGTTTCTGAACATGCTGCATATCTACCGGACTTTCGATCTCCCGTACCAGTCGCAAATTGTGCCTCTCGCAGCCATTCTCGCTGACATCGGTGAGTCCTGGGAGCATCATTCGAACCGCAGCAAACTCGTGCAGTGGTATTGGAACGGGGTTTTCGGGGAATTGTATGGATCAGCCGTCGAGACCCGGATCGCGCGATTTCATGGAAGTCCCGCCCTGGTTGAATGGCGGGCCGGCACCGTCCACGGTTGGCGAAACTCTATTCCGAGCCGACCGCCTGAAGACTATGCGGATGCGGCTTTCCGGTGCGTACAAGGGCCTCCATGCGCTGCTTATGAAAGAAGGCGCTGAGGATCTCAGATCGGGTCAGAAATTCGATCACACCGTGTTCTTCGGGGAAAACGTGGATATCCATCACATTTTCCCGCAGGATCGCAGGCGTTCGAGGTCGATTTGATATCGAGTCAGTAATTCAAGCGGCCAGCGTCGCTCTACGTATTCCAGCCACTCGGCGAGTTGGTAGCGTTCCCGCGGCAGGCGCTGCAGAGCCGGCCCGATCCAGCTCGGCAACAGCGAAGCCCGTGTGCCGTCACGTTTTTCGAAGCCGCGATGATTTAACCGCGCCAGCAACTCTGCGATGGTCTCTCGATTTCGGGCACGGAGTAGAACCGATGATGCCGGAGAGCCGCTACAATCCAGCGCTCGACAATCTGTACGCCGACTTCCGCTTTAGCGGTTCAGATCGGGTTCATAACGGCAGGGCGATCAACGCCAGTGCGCGGCAGATGTTTGGGTCCAATTTGGGTCCAAAAGAAGGTGTCTCTTGCCAGCTTCGGCGGGGTTGCCGGAACTACCCTCATGTGTATGTCATGGAAAACAAGAGAGGTTTGGTCGGGGCGGCAGGATTTGAACCTGCGACCCCCTGCGCCCAAGGCAGGTGCGCTACCAGGCTGCGCTACGCCCCGACAAGCAATCCTCCTTGATTTTAGACCACGACCTCATTTAACAGGTATGTTCCGTAGGCCGAATTGCGTTACCTCGCTCCCGAGCGTCACAAATTCGTCTCGAAACCCCGTCAGTACATCTTGCGCTGGAGAGGACTCACGTTAGAAAAACACTCGTCGCACATCGATTGCGCGTAGGCGCTGAGCGGAAGCGTTCACTTGGATTGGAAACAGCAGAATGGGATCAGTCGACGCAATCCGTCGTTCACCTGGCCATGATCGCTCCGCGCAGCCAGCCAAGACCGTACGATTGGAGCAACCGCACCGGCCGAATCACGACCCAAAGCGGACCGGCTGCCGTCGGATCGGCTATCGTTGGGGGCAGACGCCGGACCAGTAGCACTGATGCGAGAACCATGCGATCCCACAGCCGGTCATGAACCTGGATGCGGAACGTCGTAGTCTCCACTGTGCTCAATATGCGTTTCCCTAAAATCGAATCGCGGAAGCGACCAACGATTTCTGTCGCACAGGCATCTTTCAACCCGTTCAGGAGATCAGGCTCTTTGACACGAAACAGTTCCGCAGCCAACCGAATGCCGACGAGCAGACTGCGACTGCAGCCGGCGGTCTGCGACCGCAAGAATAAGGCATTCCAGTCAATAGCCACTGCCCGATCGTTCATCAGCTGAGCGATGTCAAAAATCCATTTCAAGCTTTCCCATGCATGGATTGAGCCGTGAACGCACAAGGCCAGAAGCGTGTCTTCCATTCCAAGAGTGCGTAACGATTCTCGGTGGATGCAAATGGTCTGAAGCCTGGTCCAGATTCCTGTCGATTCCAGCGGAAAGCGTGAATCGGCCGGATTGAGTGCCCAATGGAGTTCTACGAAAACTCGGTCGACATCATTCACAAATGTGATGTGCTTTCGGCGGCGAATGGAGCGGAACGCGCACTGATACTCATCCATTTGGCGGTAGCCCAGGCTGGAGAGCGCAAATATTGCGATCTCCACATCCTCAAAGTGGACCAGAATATCCAAATCGGTAAATTCGCGGGTTGCTAGTTTTCCCGTCGTAATTTGTGCGACAGCTGGCCCCTTTAGTACCGCTGATGTGATACCGCGACTCCGGAAAACGCCAACTATCTCGAGGAGAGCATCAACAAGCTGCAGATTTTGGGCTGCTTGGGCCTGAAGCCCAGCCCGGATCCGAGCACGTACCTGATCGGGTAATCCATCCACCTGCCTGGAGAGCTTTTCGAGCGGCCAAATTAAGCCATGGTGGAGAGCTGCCGTGACAGCGGCGTCCCATTCATCAGACGTGAGTGTTAGAGCAGTACCGTCAGAAATTCCCAGCGCCAGACGACACGCGGACAGAAGAACCTCCACGTGAGGCGTCTCGTGATGCGCCATAAAGCACTGATGCTGTTGTGTCAATCATCGTGACGATGTTTGTGGTGACCGTTGCCATTTCCTCCATCGCCACCCTTGCCGTTCCCATTGTCTGGTTTCGATTTGGCAGCCGACGGAGTTGGAACAGTAATTGACATAACAGCTGGTAAGAGCACCGAGCCAGCTGTAACCACAGAGCGACGGCTCAGACCGCCGGTGGATGCGCTTGAAGTTTCAGGCAGGTGGAGATCATGTTCCAGCAAGCCGCATGCGGCAAGCTGCTTCAACCCCGATGCAACGATTTTCATCCCTTCATCGCTATCGAATTCTCGGTCAAACGCAGCAGCCATTTCCTCGACGCTGCTTTGGCCGTCACACCTACGCCAAATCCACGTCAACGAGGAATTGAGAGTGTGGGCTTTCTTGCGTAGGCCGTCATAAACGACACATTCGCCCGAGAGCTCCTCTGTGATCAAGCGATCGGTGCGAGCGAGTGGTTGTTGTTGCATGCTCCCTCCGGTTGCCCGAAGCATAACAATTGTAAACGCGAGGAACAATAGTACTTTGGGCGCAGCGACAACAGCTTTAGTACCAAGGACTGCAGCTAGGCAGGAAGCCAGTCAATGATCTGTTGACAATCACCGCGATATCCCATATATGCCCGCGATTGTGAACTGATCTCTCCGAGGACGGGAAGTACAAAGGCGGGGTTTCTACGAATCGCGATCGAATGCCGGATTAATTGGAGTAGGCATTCGGCGGGTCTGAGCATGCGCGGTCGCCAGGTTGCATCGCGGCGATACCGGGCG
>JAFAUR010000111.1 GCA_019243205.1 Acidobacteriaceae bacterium
TCTTTAGTGACCTCACAAGTCCATAGGCGACCAGTCTTCTGGCTTAGCTCAGCCAACTTCGCATTGACCCGGGCCTGTTCTTCGGAATTCAAATGGACGAAAGGAATCACGCCTGCTCTCCATGGCTTAATACTACGGCAGCGCAGCGCATGGTCGGCAACACGGATCAGAATTTCCAGCTGCAACGTGAACCGTATACGGAATTGACACACGCTCTCTGGATAACATTTCGCTCTGTACCCCGAGCGCGATGTCTCTTGAGAGTGCCGGGCAACGCTGCCATGATCTGCTTCGGCACGCCGGACCCGCAGATTGAGACTCGTTTCTGGTCAGCGTGAAAACGCACGCGCACAAGATTGTCACTCGTGAGCATTACGCGCCTGGCCCATCGCTGCACAAGCTTACGCCGCCGAGCCCTCGCCCGCCCGCACTTCGCTCGAGCGGCGGTCCTCCTCCGGAAGGCCGTCATCCCGACGGTCCAACTCGCAATGACTTCCGCCCCGGCCAACCGCACCCGCGCATTGGGGAACGCACTAACGAGGCATGGGCGGATGAGAAGGTCGGGTTCTACTACGCCGTTGTGGATGCGATGTTGCAGACCGGCTTCAGCACCCGATGAGATCGGGAGGATCGGCGGAAGCAACTTCCCGCGCATATTCGGTGCGGCAATTTGATTAAACGAGATTCTGAGCGACCTGTTTCACCGCGGCTTGCCCCGGCATGGAACCCAAGACGATGGAGGCATTCAGCACGCAAGGCAATGGCACGGTGACCGTCGTGAAGGAGAAGAGTCCGACAACTTTCGACGTAGAGCAGAACCTGAAAACCATGAATGGCGCACGGACGGTAACACTCGACAGGAAGACGGGGCACCTCTTCACGATGTCGCCGGAGCGTGAGCCAGCCCCTCCCACACCGCCGCTGGCGAACGCGGGCCGCAGGGCAGACCGGTACCCGGGTCATTTACGATTTTGATGATCGGGCAGTGAGAAGCCGCACCTCATTGGCACTCAAGTAGTCCCGCTACCTGGTACCGATGCGGGATTCCCACAAGAATTTGTAAACCCTTTCGGACTAGAACGAAGCGGCTGGCGCGGCGGACGCCCGAGGCGTGATCGCATTCGGAGCAAAGCGGCATCGGTGCCACTGAGCTAGCGTCGGTCACAGAGAAAGGAGTCTCTGTGACGAAACGCATCCAGCGGATGCGCGAAGAGCTCGTACGCCGCAACTATGCCGAATCGACCATGCGTACCTATTTGCAAGTGGTCGAAGATTTCAGGCGCTACTCGCAGACGCGGTTGGACCAACGCGGGCCGGATGATATCCGCCGCCAGTCCACTTATTGGAAGAAAGAAAGCTCGGCGTGAACACCGTCGTCAGCCACATCGCTGCGCTGCGGTTTTTCTACGTTAAGACACTCAAACCGCGGCGATGAAAGAAAACCTTCCGTATTCGAATCGGCAGAGACTCCGGCTTCCGACGATTCTGACACCCGAAGAAGTTTCCAAGCTGATCGATTCAGCGCGCAACCTATGCCATTACGCCATGCTGTTGACGATGTCTCGGCGGGACTGCGACGAAGCGAGTTGTGCCGGCTGAAGGTGAGCAACATCGATAGCGGCCGGATGGTCATTCGTATCGAGCGTGGCAAAGGCGGTGTGGACCGTGAAGTCCCCTTAATCCGAAGCTGCTCGCGACCTTGCGCGAGTACTGGCGTTGGATGCGTCCCAAGACCTATTTGTTCCCCGGCACCCGCAACGGGTGGCGGGCGGACAAGCCGATCACGCCCAAGGTGATGTAGCCTGCCCGCACATGCAGCAGGCGCACGCCAGAAGCGTTGTCAGCCGGCGCATGTCAGAAGACAACACGTGCGGCGAATCGGAACTGGCGACCGCCATTGGGCACCGTGATCGTCCCGCCACCTGCAGTCGCCGTAACGTATCCGAAGCTGGACGGAGTGCTGATATCCACACCCGGACTGGCAAAGTTCGGGTGATTAAGGACGTTCAGTGCCTCCGCCCGGAATTGGAGCGTCAGTCGCTCCTTGATGTGAAAATCCCGGAATAGACCGGAATCCAGGTTCAGAAATCCAGGTCCGCGAAGCGTATCCCTACCTGAATCTCCGAAACGCTGCGGCAGATTGGCCGGAATATTGACGGGCGCGTATGCGGCCGTGTTGAACCAGGGGTGTCCAAGGCCGATGCCCTGGGGCATTGCAACCACGAGATTTACCTGATCAGGCACCTGCGAGCTGCCGGCAGCCTGAAGGTTGTTTGCGTTGCTCTGGATTATGTAAATGGGAGCACCACTTACGGCGTTTAGGAGGCCGCTTATAGTCCAGCCGCCGAGCAACTTTGCACCGACACCGCTTTGCACCCACTTGTGCCCTTTCCCAAAGGGTGCTTCTACCGAGAAAAACGTCTGGAAACTATGCGTGTGGTCGTAACTCGCAGGCCCACGGTTCAAGCCCCAAGCGGCAGGCCATTGAATGCGGGGAGGGTTTAGGTCGCCATTTTCGGCCCAATTGATCGCCTTTGACCAGGTGTAAACAACGCCGGCTGTAGAATTGCCCCACCTCCTGGTTAGCTGGCTCTGCAGGCTATCGTAAGTCGCGGTCTTGAACGGCTCAAGTACGTTGATATCGTTTAGCAGTCCTAAAGTGCCGGCGAGAGGACGGGCATTGTTTCCTTGCGGCTGACCGGGAACCGCTGGGGGCCCTGCGTTTGCGTTTATGATTGTCAGCGGCCCGACCGAGCGTGTGCCGACATACCCTGCCTGCACTATTGTGTTCCCGCCGAATTGGCGCTCTATCGTGAAATTCCACGATTCCACGTATTTCCTTCGGACGTTCTTGGGCCAAGTCGTGGTTGAAGTATTAGGGGGAAGCGGAATAATGCCGCCGTCCAAATTAGGAAATTGGCCGAACGCCGCTTCGTTCAGACCCAGACGGAAGGTGGTGACCGGCACGAAAGCGTTGGCGCCGCCATTGAACGTCCCCTGCGGCATTGCCCAAGTGTTGATGTTCGGATAAGCGTTTCGGAAATCGATGTACTCGAACGGGTCAGCGGACAGCCCGAAGCCGGTGCGAATCACGGTGTTTTCGGTAGCGCGATATGCTATACCGATACGCGGCAGAAACTGGGATCCTACGCTGGCGTAGTCATTCTCCGGCACGGACCCGACGCCGCCGATATATACGTTGCCGGTTGAGAGATCGAATCGAGGAACTCCGCCGTGGTCCGTATGTGGCCATGGAAATATTTCCCAGCGCAAGCCGTAGTTGACGGTCAGCTTGGGATTCACCTGCCATTGATCTTGTGCGTATGCCGCGTACGCGAACATCCTCAGCGAGTTGGGATTGACACGTTGTGTCACCTTGCCCGCGGCCGAAGGATCCCCGAGCAAGAATGCTGCCCAGGCGTTGAACATATCTGCGGACGGACCATTTTGCAGCGCAGTAGCCTGACCGTTGAACTGAAAGCTCCCACGCACCGTCTGGAATGTTCCGCCCTGCGCCTGGAAGTGATTCAGTTGCTGATCCTGGAACTCGAAGCCGAAGCGCAGCGTATGCGTGCCTCGCACCCAGCTCAGGTTTTCGTTTGTGACGTACTGATTATCGCGAAAGAGGAACGGGCTCCCAGTATTCGAGTTGCCCAGGTTTGCCCATCCGGTAATTGCAAAAAACGGAATGCCGCCCTGAAGCGGATTCGGACCGTTCGTTCCCGGAATGTGCAGAACGTCGAGCCCGTAATTAGTCCCGATATCGGGCGCCTCCGCCCCAAGGCGCTGCCGCGTGTACCCGGCGTTCATGTCAAACAGCAGCGTCGGGGAGATGGTGTATGTCAGGCCCACGCCGACCACACGAGTTTTGCCGAACGCCGTTCCCAATTGTCCGCCGTTCAACGCGTCGCTTCCCGCGGCTCCCAACTGCGGAGGATCGACGATGGTTGAAGGTGCATAACTATAACGCCCAAAGTATGAGAGCTTCTCCGTTACGACCTGATTGATTTTGATGTCGATGGAGTCGCGATTCGTGTAAGGTGATCCGCTCGGAACGTAATTGTTCACGAACGCCGCGCCTGCGACATTCGGCTGCGGAATGAGCGACGCCATGGTGGCAGCGGCGGGATCGATGCGGCTGGCCGGGATCATGTTGTTCATGAAAGGCGTCCGCAGCGCGGGGTTCGGGTTCGAGGCCGGGTCGTAGATTTTCGTGGCAACTGCGCTGAAGTCTCCGGAACGTAGTGCCGCAGTCGGAATCGTCAGAAACTTCGGTGGCGCCCCTTGCCGTACCCTGGTGCGCTCCCAATCAACAAAGAAAAATAGCTTGTTCTTACCGTTGAACACTTTTGGAATCCACACTGGGCCGCCCACTGCAAGCCCAAACTGATTCAGGATGAACTTGTTGTTCTGTGGTGTGGGATGGAAAAAGTTCTGGGCGAAGAAATGACTGTCGGTATTGAAGATCCATCCGGAACCGTGCAAATCATTCGTGCCGGATTTGATGCTGACGTTCACGACGGCACCGCCAGCAAGACCCTGTTCCGCGTTATACGAATTGGTCGCCACGTTGACGGTCTCAATCGCATCGGGGGGCGGCACATAGACGATGTTCGTCGGCAGCCACGGGTAATTCACGCTAGAACCGTCAATTCGCGTGTTGTTCAGAAGGCGCGAAACGCCGTTCTGGTTATAGGAGATGGAGCGCTGCGGGTTGGCTGCCTGTGAATTCTGCTCGCCCTGCATGGACGTTCCAGGAACAATGGTCATCAGGCTTTGGAAGTTTCGGCCATTGCTACCCGAGAGTGGAAGATTGTTCACCTGGCGGCTGCTGATGTTTGTGTTTACGTCAGCCCGATCCGTCTGCAGCGCCACTGCTGCTGCCGAAACCTCTACGGTCTGGCTGACCTGCGCTACCTGCAGTGCCGCGTCAGCGCGTCGAACCTGATTCGCCGTTACCGTAAGTCCTTGGAGGACGGTAGTGGCGAAAGCCGGGCTCGTGATGGTGATTTTGTATGTTCCTTGCTGTAAATCGCTCAGGGTGTAAACGCCGCTATCATTCGTTGTTGCCTTTTTCGTTGTCCCGGTATTTACGTCTGTGGCCTCTACGGTAGCGCCCGGGACGGCACCGCCGCTGGGATCGGTAACATTCCCAGTGATAGAGCCGTAGAGCACCTGTGCGTCGTTAGTCTTCGAAAGCACAATTACAAAAACAGCTGCAACCATAAAACGGAGGGAACGTGGAAACCGCGTGAACATGAACAAACCTCCTGAACCTATACCCGATCGCGCGAGCCGGAATTGTTTGGGATTCGCACTTATACAATCCGGAACGTTAGCCCCTGCGGGTTGATTCTTTCTCATCGATGTTGGCTCGCAAACTTTGTTTCGAAGCGGTTTGCTGCTATGTTTGCTTATGCTCGGCAATGGCTCAAAAGACCGTTTGCCTGGGTGGGATGGTGGAGCGCCGCGGCAACGTGCCGTCGCGTAGGTCGTCGGCGGCGATTCTCCATTCCGTAAACCTTATGCGACAGCGGTAGGCCCCCCTGAAGATCATCTCATCGACGGCACCTACGAATTGTTCCGGCATCATGACGCAGTACCGTCCGCAAGGGATCGGGATCTTTTGAAGTCGCTGCAGTTCGAGGCGTACTCCCTTCGGTATTGGGCATGCTCAAAGGATGGCGCCACCCACATCGGCCTTGCGACCGATCACGTGTTCGAGTCGTTCCGTAATCAAATGTGGCCCGGGTACCAGACGGAGAAGGCATTGAGCCCGCTTTATCAGCGCAGTTCACTTTGCTCGACGGGGTCGTTTCCGCTGTGATGCGGGCGCTGATCCCATTTATCGACGCGACACTCCGCACCATACCCGATCGCGATCATCGCGCGACGGCGGCCGTTCAACCTGAATTCCGAAATTAGACATAGGAGAAGGTGGTCATAAGGTGGAAGGGGGATCAGGTTACGAGAGCTGAATCGAACTGCGGCGAAGTTGGGATTTGCCACCGCAAGATGTTGTCGAACAACGCGCTTGGTGTTTTCAATCCACCCCAGCTTTCGGAGAGGTGAAGCACCAGGCGACGGCCGGCGCGGCCGAGGATGGCTCCGCAGGTCAGCACTTGGATGCGCAGTGTGGCCGGTTGGCGGTAGACGGGCAATCCGGCGGCGCGTTGAAACTCGGCCAGCAAGTTGAACAGCAGCAGCACGGCGCGGAAGGCAGCCTCAGTAGCGAAGAACTTGTGCATGCAAAATCCATCTGCGCCGAGATCATGCTTGAGTTCTGCGATCCGATTCTCC
>JAFAUR010000175.1 GCA_019243205.1 Acidobacteriaceae bacterium
CGCGAAATACGTTTATGTATCGAACCGCGGAGAAGGCTCGGTGTCACTCATCGATCTGGCTACCCGTAAAGTTTCAACGAAATGGACCATCCCGGGCGGCGGCAGCCCCGATATGGGCGGAGTCTCCGCCGATGGCACGTCACTGTGGCTCTCCGGCCGCTATAACCGGGAAGTCTACGTTTTCGACACATCCAATGGCTCTCTCCGCGCGCGTATCAAAGTCGGCGACGGCCCGCACGGATTGTGCGTGTATCCGCAACCGGGCAGGTACTCGCTCGGCCACACCGGCAACATGCGTTGAAGTTGCGGCGAGCGGCGTGCCAACCAGCAATCCCGAACCTTGGTTAAGAGGGCCGATGGACGGCGTGGATCCTCTCGTCATGCCCGTCTTCTTTAGCTTTGCGCAAGTCCGCGAGGATCTTGACCAGTTCACGCAGGGAATCCACGAGGCGCTGTTGTGGAAGGATCTCGGCGGCTCAACACTTGCCTTCCACCTTGCTCATCTGGCAGGCAGCATTGACCGCCTGGCGACCTACCTGTCAGGAGGTCAACTCACCGAAGAGCAGCTTGCGTTTTTGCGCAGTGAACGTGAGCCTCGCAGGTCGGGCATCGAGTTGCGAAACCTGATCGAAAAAAGTCTGGAACGCGCGGAACAGATTCTGCGGACCATCCAGCCGGACACACTTTACGACGCTCGAACCGTGGGGCGACAACGTCTGCCTACCACGGTGATCGGCCTACTGGTGCACCTGGCCGAACACACCCAGCGTCATCTCGGACAAGCCGTCACGCTTTCCAAAATCCTGCGGCAAAACGGCTGATGTCTGATTTCACGTGGCTGCTCGCGCGCAACCGCAACTATCGCTATACCTGGATGGGGCAGATCGTCAGTGAAATCGGCGATCACTTCAATAACGTAGCCGTCCTCAGCCTCGCGGTTGAAATGACCCACAGCGGCGCTGTCATCGCCGCCCTCATGTTGTCGAGAGCTATTCCCAGTGTGCTCGCTGGTCCGCTTGCCGGTGTGGCTCTCGATCGCTTCGACCGCCGCAAAATCATGATTGCGAGCGATCTGAGCAGAGGCTTCATCGCCCTGGGATTCATTCTCGCGATCTCGCATAAGCAGATCTGGCTGCTGTACGTTCTGAGCGCTTTGCTGATGCTCGCCTCCCCGTTCTTCACAAGCGGGCGCTCGTCCATCCTGCCTTCCATTGCCAGTGAAGAAGAGCTGCACACTGCCAACTCGCTGACACAAACTACCGGATGGATGACGCTTGCCGTGGGCGCTTTTTTCGGCGGCACCACTGCAGCTCGATTCGGTTATGAGCTCGCCTTCGTCTTCAACTCGTTGTCTTTCTTCTTCTCGGCGTATTGCATCGCCAATCTTCGATCAGTATCGGGGCACTTTCGCGGAACCGACACGAGTCTCAACGAGACAAAAGTGGCCCGACCGTGGAAGGAATACCGCGAAGGCCTCGCTTATATGGCGAGCAGCCCCTTGATTCTCGGCATCGGCCTGATCTCGGTGGGATGGGCGAGCGGCGGAGGCGCGGCGCAGGTGCTCTTCACGCTATTTAGCGAGCTGGTGTTTAAACGCGGCGCGCAAGGCCTCGGCGAACTCTGGAGTGTTGCCGGCGTGGGTCTGCTTATCGGAGGTGTCGTCGGAAACTGGCTGGGCAAGCGCATCGGCTTCGAAGCGTATAAACGCACGGTCTTCTTCTGCTATCTCCTCCATGGAGGAGCGTACGTCGTGTTCAGCCAGATGTCTCATTGGGCTTGGGCGCTGTGTTTTATGGGTCTGTCCCGCGCGGCGGTGGCCGTCAGTTCGGTGTTGAACTGGTCCAATCTGTTGCGCCACGTGGAAAATCGTTTCCGCGGCCGCGTCTTTTCGACTATCGAAACCATGAACTGGTCGACCATGATGCTGTCGATGCTGGCCGCGGGAACAGCATCTCAACACTTCAGCATTCGCGCCATCGGCGCAGCTTCAGGTATTCTCAGCTCGTCGACCGCGATCTTCTGGGGTTGGGCCAACTGGAGCGGGAAATTGCCGGAACCCGCTCTCGCCGAGGACGAAACAGCTGTTGAGATTCACGGTGACCCCACCGGATAAGCGCACTTACAGAATGCTCGCGTAAGTAACCTTGATCAGGTTGCCTTGCACGTCGCCGGTTAGAATCACCCGAAGGTTGTCCTTGTCAGGGCTGTTGTGTAAGAGCCTGTTCACTTTCTTGTTGCCTTCCGCATCCAGATGGTAAAACTTCTTGTCATCCGTGATCAGACCGTATTCCGCGCGATCCGGGTTTCTTGCCAGCGAGCAACTGCGGTCCTGCTGCAGGACCTTCTCCCTGCCGTTTCGGACCATATTCTCGGTACATCTCCAATCCGTGATCACGCCCTGTATTTCGGCCGCATTCGCCGCGGCCCCGGTCAGTAGCACCAGTAAAGTTATCGCAAAATGTCCGCGCATTGCATTTCTCGCCTTCTTATGTAACATGCATTGGGATCCATTCTTCGCGACCATTTCGATACTCGTTAGATCTCGATAGTTAGATCCCGATGCAATAATAATTAGGAACTTTACTATCTCCTCTGAATCCAACTCTCAGTGCCAAAGGACGTTCGCGAGGCATATTATCAGGACATCGTCAGAAGGTCGGGGCCCAGATATGGCGGCTTCGACCTGCTCTCCTCATTGCTTGCCATCCATCTTATTTACACCTGCGAGATGTACCATCAGGCGACCGCGAAATACATGAGCGATTTCGGCCTGTCCAAGTCCAGCTTCAACGTCCTCATGCTCCTTAAACATGGACCGTTAGATGGACTACAACTTCACGACCTCGGCGACCTTCTTTTAGTCAGCCGGGCGAATATCACCGGCCTGATCGATCATCTCGAACAGAAAGGATACGTGAAGCGCGTAGTAGACGCCACAGATCGCCGGGCCCGCTATGCGCGGATTACTCGAAAAGCCGAGTTGCTGCTGGACGATTTTTTACCGCTGCATTTCGCGAATGTCAAGAGTCTCTTCGAGGAGCTGACGGAAGATGAAAAGCAGCTTCTGGTGGGATTACTCGAGAAGGTCAGAAAGAGCTTTGCCCTGCATGCGGCAACGTGCAGGCGAGGCGCAAACGTCGAACAGGGCACTTTTGGGGATTAACGAAAAGAGCGGTTATGGCGGATCATCAAAGACAGCAGGTCCTCGAAAAAGAGAAGAGCGGGCAGAACCAGGAAGGCTCACAGCGCGAGCCGACCGGTAATGGTGGCGCGCCGGAGCACAGGCCGGCCAACCAGGATCAGGAGCAGGATAGCGAAGCCAGAAAACGCGCCGATCCCCGTCGCAAGAGGACGATCCGTTTCGTCCTGCTCGCATTCCTGGTCGTTGCGGTTATTGTCGCGATTCCCATTTATGCCTACTACTCTGTGCGCGAATCGACAGATGATGCGCAAGTCGATGGACACGTAATTCCGATTAGCCCGCGAATCAATGGAACCATTCAGGTCGTGTTAGTGAATGACAATCAGGAAGTAAAAGCGGGGCAGGAGCTCGTGGGCCTTGACCCGGCAGACTACCAGGTTGCGTTGAATCAGGCCGAGGCTCAGCTGGCGAGCTCGCATGCCACTACGTCTGAATCACAAGAAAACGTTCCCATCACAACGGTCAATACCACGAGCTCAGTCAGCACAGCGGTCACGCAGGTCCAGGAAGCACAGGCTGCCGTCGCTGCTGCCCAGCAAGCCATCAATGTTGCGAGGGCCAAGTTGAGTTCTTCCAATGCCGATGTCGCTCAACGGAAAGCCAACCTGGTAAAAGCCCAACACGATTTGAAACGATACTCGGAACTGGTGCAGAAGGACGAGATTTCAAAGCAGGATTACGATGCCGCTGTGGCGGCCGCAGACGCGAATGCAGCCGAGGTGCAATCGGCCGAGGACAGCGTTGTGCAGGCCCAACACAGTCTCGATCAGGCGAACGCGCAGTATGATCAGTCGAAGGCTCGTCTCGCCACCGCGCAGGTGCAGCGGCGGCAGTACGAACAAACCCGTGCAGGGCAGCAGGCCGTCAGCGTTGCCCGTTACAAACAGGCCCAGGCCTCTGTCCAGCAGCGCCAGGCCGATCTGGAACAGGCGCGCCTCAATCTCAGCTACACCACCATCCGGGCTCCCGTCGACGGGATTGTCAGCAAAAAGTCGGCCGAACCGGGGATGCAGGTCTCGGCGGGCCAGCAGATCATGGCTGTCATTCCGCTCGACGACGTGTGGGTGACTGCCAACTTCAAAGAAACTCAGTTGAAAAAGATGACGGTCGGCCAGAAAGTTGAAATCGAAGTCGACACTTACGGAAGCAGCCGTAAGTACCGCGCCCACATCGACAGCATTGCCGCGGCTTCCGGGGCAAAGTTCAGCCTGCTTCCGCCTGAAAATGCCACCGGCAACTATGTAAAGGTGGTTCAGCGCGTGCCGGTAAAAATTGTGCTCGAGCCTGGCGAGAATCGCGATCATCGGCTGCTGCCCGGGATGTCCGTGGTGCCGACGGTTCTGCTGAATAGCGGAACCAATAACGCCTATTAACGTAGATGGCCGAAGTCGGTTCTACCGCGCACGCGGCGTCGAACCAGCCGCAGTGGCGTCCCCGCTTCAATCCATGGCTGATTGCGCTTGTCGTTACGCTCGCCAGTTTCATGGAGGTGCTCGATACCAGCATTGCCAATGTCGCCCTTCCTCACATTGCGGGCGGCCTTTCGTCGAGCGAAGATGAGGCGACCTGGGTTCTCACATCCTACCTGGTCTCGAATGCCATCATCCTCCCCTTGAGCGGCTGGTTCTCCGTATTGATCGGTCGCAAACGTTTCTACATGGTTTGCGTCGCGATGTTCACGTTGAGCTCGTTCCTGTGCGGCATCGCTCCCAGCCTCGCTCTTCTTGTTCTATTTCGCGTTTTGCAGGGAATCGGTGGAGGCGGGCTGCAGCCCAGCGAACAGGCCATTCTGGCCGACACGTTTCTCCCGAGACAGCGCGGTATGGCGTTTGCTATTTACGGCATCGCAGTCGTAACCGCCCCCGCCATCGGACCGACGCTGGGCGGTTGGATCACCGATAACTTCACCTGGCGCTGGATTTTCTTCATCAACATCCCGGTCGGCATCGTTTCGATGATCCTGACCAGCGTGATGGTTGACGATCCTCCTTACTTCACCAAAGACCGCATGCAAAAACTAAAGGGCAAGCTGCAGGTGGACTACTGGGGAATCATCTTTATCGCACTCGGCCTCGGATTCCTACAGATCGTGCTCGACAAGGGCGAGCGCGACGACTGGTGGGCCTCGAACTTCATCCGGACGTGCATCGTTATCTCAGTCGCAGGTCTGATTCTGGCCGTTTATTGGGAGCTGACACACAAAGATCCTGTAGTCGATTTGAGCCTGCTGAAGAACCGGAGTTTCGCGATTCCCGCGTTCCTGATGTTCATGGTCGGTGTGATTCTGTTAGGCAGCACTGTCCTCATTCCCCAATATCTGCAACTCGTGATGGGCTACTCGGCTACTGAAGCGGGATTGGCGATCTCTCCTGGCGGCATTCTGGTCATGTGCATGCTCCCCTTTGTCGGCATTCTGCTCGGCAAGGTCGAGGCGCGCTGGCTCATCGGCCTGGGCCTGGCGATTACCTCATTGGCGCTCATCCACATGACGACTTTCAACACGGAAATCAGTTATCGGTACGCTGCCGTGGCTCGGTGTTTCCAGGCTGCCGGGCTTGCATTCTTATTTGTACCGATCAACACGGCAGCATATGCCTTCGTTCCGCCCGGCAAAAACAACGCGGCATCCGGGCTGATCAACCTTGCCCGCAATATAGGCGGCAGCGTCGGCATCTCGCTCGTTACGACGATTCTGGACCGACGCTCGCAGTTCCATCAGAACCGGTTAATTGAATTCACAACTCCGTTGAACCCCAGGTTTAACGCCAGCATGCATGCGATCACAGGAGTTTTCGGTCCCGGATACTCCGGCAACGGCCCTTACGCACTCATGTTTCGCAACCTGGAACGGCAGGCTGAGACGCTTTCCTATATCGATTGCTTTTGGGTGCTTGGAGTCGGATTTGCTGTCTTGATTCCGCTGGTCTTCTTAATCAAGAAGAGCACGCCCGGGCGCGGAGCAGCCGCACACTGATTCAATCAGTCCTCTGCCACTGATTCTTTCGTGTGTGATGTGTCCGGATAGCGCGTGCTCCTCGTGACGGCACTTCGAAATCTCGAACGTTCTGAAATTTTGCGTGGAAGTCTTTTGAAAAGCACCTGGGTCTAAATACCGGATTTAACGTGGCCAAACACAAAGACACGAAGCTTCCGAGCCCTTGATGCTCTGAATTTCTGCAACTCAGGTATACAGACCGGATTGGGCCCATTCATCGCGATTTTTTAGCCTCCGCGCGCCACTGGAATCCGGGTAAAGTCGGATTTGCACTCGCTTGCCAATCAATCGCGATCATGCTGATCCAGCCTGTGGTGGGCAGTTGGATTGACGAGTCGCGATTCAAACGGACGATCACTGCGGTAGCAGCGGCCGTCGCGTCCGTCGCAGCAGCCTGTATCGCTATCATTCCGAACTACGCAATGCAGGTTGCCGTGCAATTGATCATCGGCCTGGCAGGCACCGTCTTTCCTCCCGCGATCGCTGCCTTCGCACTCGGGTTAGTCTCTAAGGAACATATCAGCAAAAGAGTGGCAAGGAACGAAAGTTTCGCCCATTTCGGAAACTTTCTGTTCGCGAATATTGCCGCAGCTGTCGGCACCTACGTGTCACTCTAGGCTATTTTCTATGCCCCGGCAATATTCGCTGCCGAAATGGGATTTGCAGCGCTCGCGATTGATCAAAGCAGGTTAACTATGCGGCAGCACGGTCTTCGGAGGAAGGGGACGAGTCCGGTCGCAAGCACGTAGGGTTCGCAGAGCTTCTCAATTTCTGGCGTGTGGGTCGCCGGCCGAGCTGGGCCGGCTGCTCGACAACCTGATGGCCGAGCGCAAAGAGCCGGGCAGCTCGTACGCGTGATTCATCTCGGTTGCGCTGCAGCGTATGCACGGCATTCAGCCGGCGCAGCTGCGGCAGCGCCGCGCGGAGCTGAAGCTGGTCGGGAAGCCGCGGCCGCCCGAGCCCGTACCGCATCTGCCCCCAGTGCTACGAGCAGATCGCGCATCGCCTCAGCGAGCGCTGGATCTGTGCGCATTGCGGAGAAGTCCAGTAAGCCATGGCCAAACACGACCATTGGGTCACGAAGGCCGAAGCGGCCAGACGCCTGGACACCAGCATTCGCAATATCGAGCGCCTGATTGCGAGAGGCGACATCGAGAGCAGCAAGCGCACGCAGCCCGGCCGCAAGCCGATCACGATCGTCAACCCGGACGACCTCGCGCGCATGCAGCCGCCCGCGCATGTCATGCCGCCCGAGACGGGCGCGACAGGCGAGACACAGGCTTTGCAGCGCGCCACGCTCCACCAGCAGACTGCCGCTGCTTTCAGCCTCACCGAGCAGCAGCTCGCGGCCTTGCTGCAACACATTGCGACAATTGCGACAGGACCAGCCGGCGAACGAGTGGACACAAAACGCTGGCTGACGCCGGCGGAAGCCGCCGCGCTCAGTGGATTGAGCGAGCCGCTTCTCCGACGCCTGATCAAAGCCGGCGAACTCTTCGCGCGTCGTGACGGCCGAGAGTGGAAAATCCGCAGGGAGGATTTAGACAAGCTATGAATCTCAGGCTCAGCCAGCACCAGCTCGAAGGCCGCGCGGTCGTTGAAATTCAAGATCACGCGGGCCGCATCTGCGGCACCATCACCGCGAGCCCTGAAGGCCTGCGCCTCACGAGCGCCTGGCTCGCGGGCGTCGTGCTCTACGAAGAGACCCGGCCGCGCAGTGCCGACGTGTTCTTCTTCCCGAGGGGCGAGAGTTTGCGCGAGCCGCAGCCACTACCTGAAGAGCCATGCGCCACCAGGCCCAACAACGCCGCTTAGAGCGCGAACAGCTCCGTCAGCTGCGCACACGCCGTGATCAGATCGACCGCGCCATTCGAGCTCTGGAGCGATCCGTCACGCCCGAGCTCTTCCTTATCCGACCCGCCGCTTAGCTTCCAGCTTCTGCACGCACGCGCACTCCGCGCGCTACAACACAAAATCCACAACGGTGAATTTTCCGAGCGCACGCTCGCACGCCTGGCCCGCGTTTCGCAGCCGCACGTGCATCACGTGCTCTGCCAGAAACGCCGCGGCCGGTTGGAATTAATTGACCAGCTGCTGCGCGCCGCGCGTATTTCCTTCACCGATCTCCTCGACTAGCGGCATCGTGACAATCGCGACAAGGCGGCTGGCAAACATTCGTAGTCACATCTGAACCACCGTCTGCAGGGTCGATCCGGCACATGGTACCGTCGGTTTCGGCGAGCAGCGTGTTTTCCGCATCTTCCATCCGGATTTCCGCGTGCACGTCGCAAAGCCGCCTTCGCTGCTTCACGACCCATGCTTTCACAACCACGTTGGCTCCCATAGGGATTGGTTTACGGAACTTCGTCTCAACGTGGGCCGTAACA
>JAFAUR010000155.1 GCA_019243205.1 Acidobacteriaceae bacterium
GCGCATTTCTGAGAGCCGGCGCAGCGACGGCAGCTCTTGCAAGCCTCACCGAGACGCTGCCGGCCGAGCGTTTGTGAAAGAGGCTCGCCACCGATTGGGTGACACTAGGGAACTCAAACATAACGGTGACGCGACTCGCGTTTGGAACCGGCACGCATGGCGGGCGAGTTCAGCGCGAACTGGGACAGCAGGAGTTTACACGCCTTATTCGTCATGCCTACGACAACGGCATCCGATTTCGAGACTGCTGAAAGCTGTCACGGTATGCCGGACATGCTCTCAACAGCGCTTCAAGCCATCCCACGGGACACCTATCGTTTGATGACGAAATACAGCACTCCGGCGTCGGGTGATCCCCTGCCGAAAATCGATCAGTTCCGGTCACAGCTGCGCACCGACTACATCGATATTCTGCTGCTGCATTGCCTTCGGCCGCCGACCTGGCAAACGGATTACAAGAGCCTGCAGGACGGATTTTCTGAAGCCAAGGAAAAGAAGATCATTCTCTCGCACGGCGCTTCCGTACATGGGCTTCCCGCTTTGCGAACACTTCCCGGCGATCAATGGCTTGAGATTGCGATGATCCGGATGAATCACAACGGCACACGGATGGATACGCCTGAAACGCATGACGTCGATGAACTTGGAAATGCCCGCGAAGTGGTCGAGCATACCAAGGCTGTCCACGCGCAAGGCATGGGGGTGATCAGCAAGAAGCTTTGCGGCGAAGGGGTGCATCGACGCCTTGACGATCGGCTTCAAGAGCACAGGCGAGATCGATGAAGCGGTCGATCGCGTGATGAACGCTTAAGATTCAGTTTCTTGAAAGTACAATTTCGCAGCGCCGGGAGGCACCAAAGCGGCTGAGAGGGCCAGAACTGTGCGCTCTCGGAGATCACTTCCTGACATTTTGGCCAAACTGGAACGCCGGTCCGATCGCGAGGCGGTACGTATTCCGCCCGTCTCTTAGAACGTCGCTAAAGAGATGATCGTGGACGAAATCCGCGTTGAGACGGAGTGCGAAGTGCTTCGTGATATTCACGTCGGCGCCGCCGCCGAAGCCGTAAAACGGAGTCCAATCCGTCTTCTTACCGGAGGGAGCGAGTTGGGCCACAATACCGGTGGCAATCGGGTCCTGAGGATGGAGCGTAGCTGTTTCGTGAATCGCTCCGAAATCAGGGCGAACGTATAGAGTGACGCGAGACCAGCGGTGAAAAGCGAATTGGGGACCGGCCGCATATGTCTGCGTACTCGACGAGATCGGCAGCGAGACGGTGTAACCGGGCGGTAGCTTGCCGGCAGCGGCCAATTGTTCGAGCAGCGCTCCTATTTGTTGCTGCAGCGACACGGTGAAGAGGTCTGCCCCGAGCGAGGTGTGGCCGGTATCAGTCGTGAAATCGAAGCCGAGCGACAGCCAGGTTCTCGCCCGGACGCCCCCCTGAAAATGAAACCCGCGCTCTGCGAGGTTGATATGAGGACTATCGAAGTACATGAAGCCACCGTACGCATCGAAGCGGCCGATATATGTCTGTTCGCCAAACAGATGAGATGGTGACGCGATAAGCAACGCGGCAAATGCGGCTGATCGAACGAGGCAGCCTGACTGAGATCTTCCTGATAGAAACATCGCGCCCGGCCATAATGGCACAACGGATCTGGTGAGTTGATTTGGACCGTCAGAGCGCTGCTTGAGAAACGCCGAGAATCCGGCCCGTGGCGGGATCCTGAACGAAGACGACGGTTCGGACGGGGCTTCCCCATTTCGCCTGGGAAGGAATTTTGAGAGTCCGGTCGAAAGCAGACTGCGCCGAGACCTTCCCCACTTTAGTGACAGAAAAAGCCACGGCAGTATGCGAGAGATTACGGCCAGAGTTCTCTCCGCCTCGTACCTGAGTCTCCGTTCCGTTTGCTGCGAGCACCAGGTACACATCACCGTTTGGGAAATTTGGATCGCCGGACACTTTGATCGCGAGTGTCGGGTTCGAGCCGGTTCGACTGGGTTGGAGTGAGACGGCGAGCTTGCTGGCATGCTTGGCAGACTCGATGGCAGCCTTCACTTTCGGCCAATTACCTCCGACCAACTGACTGGTCCCATCGACAACCAACTGCGGCGTGTAGACATCCGGCACCCGAAGCAGGTTGGCATAATTTTCCTGCCTGCGGCTGAACAATGGAGCTGAATAGGGATCGACCCAACCAGCTTGATTCCAGTAATCGACATGTTCACTGAGCACAATCAGGCTCACGTCGGGTACAGGCTGCTTGCGGTCGAGCGCCGTCAAAAGTTGATCAGCGGGCGGGCAACTCGAGCATCCTTCAGACGTAAATAGCTCCAGCAGCACCGGCGTTCGCGTATTCTGTGCAACGCATACGCGACAGGTGAGTGTGGCAAGTACGAGCAACGAGAACAGTTTCATTGTTATTCCCCGGCGTTCGTCGGACGCCTCTTACATCAACATGTTCGCGCTTTTTCGGGCCAGAGTTACGGTACCTTAAGCGAGAGTGTTTATCCTAGAGCGCCAGTGACTTTTGAGGTGGCCATCACCGAAATAGTATTCAGGCGGGGCCGTGATTGAAGACGCGAACCGCCCGGAAGGACCCGCACGCGATGACCTGGAGTCGCTGATGAGCCGCTATCAAGAATCGGATTCCACGGCGGCTACTCTGCTTGCCGAGCGCCTGAACGGCCGTTTACTGAGATTTTTCGCGGCGCAGACCAGGGACCGTGATCGGGCGCAGGACCTTCTGCAGGACTGCTGGTTGCGAATTCACCGGGCGCGCCATACCTACCGGGCTGGAGAACCTTTGTTGCCCTGGGTGTATGCGATTGCTCGCCGCGTTCAGGTGGACGATTATCGGAAGGTGCAACGGATTCGCCG
>JAFAUR010000280.1 GCA_019243205.1 Acidobacteriaceae bacterium
TGCGGCTCTCGGGCCCGCCCTGAGATCCTGGGGCAGACGGCGATTCCGGAGGTGGGCCTTCCGTGTTGATGTACCCCGCCTCCTCCAGTTTCTGAGTCAGGCGTTCAATGAGCTTCTGGCGAGCTTCGGCCGACATTTGCTGAAGGCGCTGGCGCATCTCTTCCATGTGTTCGGGGTCGAACAGGTCGCCGCTTTCAAGGGCGCGCTCAATCGCCTGCTTCAGATCTTCCAATGTTTTCCCGTTCATCTCCGAGAATTGAAGATAGGGATTTTGGTACCCGCTCTGGAGCAGATAATCGGAAAGGGCGCGGAGCAGATCCTCCATTTCGATTCCCAGATCATCCTCGGTAAATTTGCCGTAAGAGATCTTCCTCATGGAGCCGCTCCCGGTGAAATGAACATCAGTTCAGGTTGCGCCGACCGCCACCGGGACCGCCGCCGCGCCGCGGATCGAACCCACGACGGCCGAGATCGTCGCGCTCATCATTGCGGCGCTCCTCGCGACTGGACCGGTCGCCGGCAACGAACTCCAGTTCCTCGTTCCGGCTGATGCGTCGATGCGCGTACAGACCTTCGAGGATGAACTCACCGGCGGAAGCGCGGAGCGCGTCGCTCTCACTTTCCGAAAGACCGAGCTTTCTGGTGAAAGACAGCAGATCCTGGATGCGTCCGAGCTCCTGAATCATGCGACGGCAAGGCATGTCTTCGTCCAGGCGGAGGGCACCGCCGAGCTCAAACCATTGCACAACCTGGCGAAGGTTTGTCCCGTCGAAATAGGAAGTGTAAACCTTGCCGACAGCGCTGCGAATCAGCTCACGGCTTACGGCATCGCCGCCCTTCAGCTCGCCCTCGTATTCAAGTTCCAGCTTGCCTGTGATGGAAGGCAGCGCGGCGTAGAGGTCGAGAATGCGAGGAACAGCGAGGTTCTCTCTGGCCTTCAGGGCACGGCGCTCCGCATTTGACACAGCATTTTCAAGCACCGTGATGGGGAGGCGTTGTGAGACGCCGGACCGCTTGTCAACCCGTTTGTCTTCCCGAGCGAGGAAGGCGATCTGTTCAACAACTTCATGGATGTAAGGCGGGATTTCGATTCCGATGGGAGAACGGCGGCGGGTCCAGGCCTCCTGCCGCGTGATCTCCATCCCTTGAGAAACCGTAAGGGGGTAGTGAGTGCGGATTTCACTTCCGATACGATCCTTCAAAGGTGTGATGATTTTCCCGCGTGCCGTGTAGTCTTCCGGGTTCGCAGTGAAGACGAGCACGACATCCAGAGGCAGCCTCACCGGGTAGCCTTTGATCTGAACATCGCCTTCCTGCATGATGTTAAACAAACCCACCTGAACTTTGCCGGCGAGATCGGGAAGTTCGTTGATCACGAAGAGTCCTCGATTCGCACGCGGTAACAGGCCGTAGTGGATCGTCAGCTCGTTGGAGATGTCCTGGCCGCTTCGCGCAGCTTTAATGGGATCGATATCGCCAATCATATCGGCGATGGTGACGTCAGGTGTTGCGAGCTTCTCAATATAGCGGTCATCACCCGTAAGCCACGCGATGGGCGTGGCGTCTCCAAGCGAAGCAACCTTTTCGCGGCACTGTTTGCAGATGGGACGCAGAGGATTATCGCGGATTTCGCATCCGGCGACGTAGGGCATCTGGACGTCGAGCAGGCGAGTCAACATTCTCGCCATGCGGGTTTTCGCCTGGCCGCGCAGGCCCAGGAAGATGAAATTGTGGCGCGAAAGGATCGCGTTTACCACTTGCGGGATGACGGTATCTTCGTAGCCCATTACGCCTGGAAACAGAGTTTCACCGCGATCCAACTTGCAAATCAAGTTCGAGCGGAGCTCCTCTTTGACGGTCCGTTCAGTTCCCAGGTGATCGAAGAAACGGCTGGTGCGGAGCTCGCCCAGCGTCCTTGGCAACTCGGAGTGAGGCATTAATATAAGCTCGCTGTTTGGTCAGACACAAGTCTACCAGTGAAATAGCGACGTGCCTTCCGAAGCCAGCCGGCAGCGTTTGGGATCGATTCACATTTATGGGGCCTCCGATTGTGATATGTTTCTCGCGACGTGGCAAGCCGTGACTCAACACCGAGTGACTATCAACTGAACTGGCGAAAACTGCAGCAGGTTGGATTAAATGCGTACGAAGCGAGATCGTACCTGGTTTTGATGGGGCACCCGCGATTCAAAGCACTGGAGCTGGCAGCGCGGGCCCACGTGCCAAGGCAAAAGATTTACGAGGTTCTGGATAGCCTGGTCGAGAAAGGCTTTGCACAGGTGATTCAGGAGAAAACGAAGTTGTTTTCGGCCGTGGATCCGAGCCTGGCGATCCCGGGCTACCTCGCGCGGCGAACGAAGACTTTACAAAGCGAATTGCTGGAGCACTCACGGCTGGCGACCGGCTTAATTGAAGATCTGCGTCCTGCGTATGAGGAAGGCCAGGGTGGGCGAGGAACGCTGGATTTTCTCAACCTGGTGAATGACCCGACACAAACCGCGATTCACTACCGGCGTATGTTGACCACTGTGAACCACGATTACCAGGAGTTTTCGCGGCCTCCGTTCGCGGTGGATCCCCTGGATGAGCAGCTGGTGAAGGATGCGGCTGGACGCGGCATTCAATGCCGCTTGCTCATCGAGGCAGGCCCGATTGATGAGGAACACCGGGACCGCTTGAAGGATTATGCGCAGTGCGGCATTCAAGTGCGATTTCTGGACCGGTTGCCCCTCAAGCTGGCGCTTTTCGATGCGCGATGCGGGCTGGTTGCCCTGCTGGATCCGGTGCTGACACGACCCTCTTGGACGGCGGTGATCTTCGAGCATGAAGGGTTTGCGGAAGCAATGTCCGGTTTGTTCGAGACTTATTGGCAGCGTGCGGATCTGGAGAACAGCGCACGGTCCAGTTCCTTTTCGACGCCAGTCGCGGGCGTGTGATCGGCGTCAGGCGTGATGTAGCCGGTTAGCTGTGCGTACATTTTCATGAGTGCGCCACAGAGCCGACGGGCCCCGGTTCGGCATCGGAACGACGCCGATGACAATCCTGGTCGGGAAACGCTCCATATTACGCTGATTGATCTGCCCTAGGTCGGTATCGATCAGGTCGAGTCCTGATCTTGGAGTACATAGTTCCTAATATGTGGCCGTCAGGCAGCGGCAGGCCAAAACAAGCGATCATCAGTGAACAGGTGTCTTGAACTTGTATCGCTTCATCGCCGCCTTGTTGCTTTTGGCCGCATCCTCGTTCTGTAGAAGCACGCGGTTGAAACTTGCCGGACAAGTGCTCGATCCTCAGTCGAGTCTGGTGCCGGACGCCCAGGTATCGATCCTGCAACTCTCAAACGGCAGGAACGTTGCCCAGACGCGAACGGATTCAGACGGTCACTTCGCCTTCACGGATTTAGAACCCGGTTCGTACACAATCCAGGTAGCGGCGCCAGGCCTTCAGAATGCCGCAAGAAGGATTGATCTCGAAGAGGATCAGCCTGCGATCGTTTTCCAACTAACGGGACTCGCGGCACGTAACGACAGCATCACCGTGGTCACTAAAGCGGAGGCCGCTATTCTGTTTCCTGATCCGGCGCAGCAAGACTACGGACGACAAAACACGTTAGATGCGAACGCGGGGCACCCTGGCGCGCCTATCTCGATTCCGGGTCAGCCCATTGAAACCGCGTCCGGAGGAATAAAAGCACCGCAATACTTTGCGCCCGGTGTGGCTGGAGATCACGGCGAACCTATTGCTCAATACATCCAGGTGGGTTCTTATCTGCTCTCGAACAATTTGTCCGCTAACGCGCATGGGAACGGGTACGCCGACCCGAACATTCTCGTGCCAGCCGTCCTAGATGGCGTTCAGGTCGATAGTGGAGCTTTCAATGTAAGAGAAGGAAATCACGCTGAGAGCTTGTCCGCGGCGTACGTCTTGCGATCGCGCCTCGAGCCTTTTGTCACGCTGACGGGCGATGCGCGGTATGTTGATATCGTTCTCGGCTTCACGCCAGAAGGGCCTTCGGTCGATTCCTGGTTGGCGATCGAGGCAGCGTATGGAAACGGATTTCTCGATCGCCTCGAGCATCGCCAGCAATACA
>JAFAUR010000395.1 GCA_019243205.1 Acidobacteriaceae bacterium
GGCCCGAGCCTCGTCCTATCCTCCGTCGTACGGCACGACAAACACGGCGAATTGATCGGCGTGGTGATTCGAGACGGTCGCCCCGCCAAAGGCATGCACGCGTTCCCATTGAGTGATAGACAAATCGCAGATATCGTCGCTTTTCTGCATGCGCGCGTAACTGCATCAGACATTCGCAGCGCGGGTAGAAATGGTAGTTACTCATTACAGCAGCTCTTAACTGGAAACGCCGCGGCAGGTAAAGCTTTTTTCGAAGGCGCCGGAGGATGCATTGCGTGTCACTCGCCCAAGGGAGATCTGGCAGGCATCGCCACCCGTTATGCGCCGGTAGAGCTTCAGGCGAAATTCCTCTACCCTGAGAATGCCGTGCGTGAGACCGTCACAGTTTCGTTGCCGTCCGGCAAAACCGTAGAAGGAGAGTTGTTGCACCTCGATGCTTTCACGATCGCATTGAAAGACGCCGATGGCTGGTACCATTCATGGCCCGTCAACTCTGTGAAGTTTACTGTTCATGATCCACTTTCCGCTCACCGGAGATTATTAGATACGTATACCAATGCAGATATGCACAACGTATTCGCTTATCTGGAGACATTGAAGTGAATTTCAAACCTTTCGCGCTCGCCACCCTCAGTGTAAGTTCCCTATTCGCACAGAGTGTTACGCCCCCGGCACTATTTAACTCCGCTTTAAAAGACTGGCCCACATATAACGGCGATTACTCGGGCCGGCGGTACAGCGCATTGTCGCAAGTAACAAGTAATAACGTCCGTTCGCTATCGCTCGCTTGGGCATTCCAGACGCATACTGCGGCCACCGTGAAATGCACTCCCCTGATGGTGAATGGCGTGCTTTATTTCACTCTTCCGGACCACGTATGGGCGGTGGATGCCAGGACCGGTCGGCAGATCTGGCATTTTCATCGCCCATCCGAAGGGAATCATATCGGGCAGCGTGGGGTGGCCATCTACAAAGATCGAGTGTTCTTCGGAACGCCCGATGCTCATCTTGTCTCGCTCGATGCCCGCAACGGTAAACAAATATGGGACGTTCAAATCGGCGATCCAGCCTTCGGGTACTACATCAGTATGGCGCCGCTGGTGGTGAAAGGCCGGCTTCTCATAGGAACATCCGGCGATCAGGCCGACATTCCGCATTCCATTCAAGCCATCGATCCCGAGACGGGCAAAGTCATCTGGCGATGGAATAGTCTTCCCAAACCGGGCGAGCCTGGTGCCGCAACATGGCCCGACAAGCTGAGCATGAGCCGCGGCGGCGGTCCGGCATGGATCACCGGCACCTATGATCCGAATCTGAATCTGACTTATTGGGGAACGGGAAATCCGCATCCCGTTCTGGCTGGTAGCGTTCGCAAGGGAGACAACTTGTACACCTGCAGCATAGTGGCCTTAGACGCGGATACTGGTAAGCTTGTCTGGGTTTTTCAACCGTCTCCTCATGACACTCACGATTGGGATGCCGTCGAAACCCCCGTTCTATTTGATGCGCCGTTCAAAGGGAAATCGCGCAAGCTGCTCGCGCAAGCCAGCCGTAACGGATACTTCTTTGTTCTTGACCGCACCACTGGAGAGTGCCTGCTTACATCCCAATTTGTGCCAAGTAACTGGGCTTCAAGCGTAGACTCCAAAGGCCGTCCCATACCCGATCCCGCCCGCGAGCCGCAGCCTGACGGTACCTTGGTCAAGGGCGCCTCAAGCGGGGGAACGAATTGGATGGCACCTAGTTTCGATCCGCAAACCGGGCTGTTCTACGTCAGCGGTATGAGCGGGTTCGGCGTTTGGTATCTGGCGCTCAACGGAGAGCAGAGGCCGGAAGACCACCAGGGCGGTCGTGCGGACGCGCTTTGGACGGACTCGGCACTGGTCGCCCTCGACTATCAGACAGGAAAGGTTTGCTGGACCCGATACACCGGTAAGGGCAGAACACAGGCGGGCATCCTTAGCACGGCCGGTGGTTTGGTCTTCACCGGTGACGTCTCGGGCAACCTCTTGGCAGTCGATGCAAAATCGGGCGATATCCGCTGGCATACGAGTCCGGGTGGTCTCCTGAGCAGCGCGCCGATGACTTACGAGATCGATGGACGCCAGTACGTTGTTACTGCTGTCGACAGCGTTGTTTACGCGTGGACGTTGCCGGAAGATTACTCGTCCGGCGTGGGTCATCAAAATGGCTCGGCGAGAATTTTCAAGCTGCGTCCGACCAACGGTAACGACCGTGGAGACCGCCCAGCCGGGATACTGAAACGATTCGGGTGTAAAAGGCAGAACGGCTTTCGACCGCTCATTCGGCAGGAGTGTTTCTTGTTCAGACCAATGTGCGTGCGGTCTTGATGGTGGTAATCGAGGTACTCGCGCCCAAGCCGCCTAATGAGATTTGTTCAGTGGGATAACATGATCGAGCAGTTCGTGACGCACACTCCCCACCCAACGCTTCGCCACTCCGTTTTGCCAAGAGCTTCGAATACTCGTGCGGATTGCCTTCAGAGCACGGGAGTTTAGAAACTGCAGTACGTTGTTCCCGAAGTTGCAGTCACGGTCGAACAAGACGAATCGATAAGGACATGGATTGGGAATGCTTCGCGTAGTTGCCGCACGATCCAGTCGCTTGTTCGATGGAATGTAGCGTGAAGTGCAGAACTCGCCGGCGGCCATCGTCCGTTTCAGAAATGTCGAAATCAAGCAGCAGCAGTCCGTGAATCACATGCCTTCCACGGCAAGCCTGTCGAGATTTGGCGTCCTACGCGCCATCATTTTCTGGTTCTTGACACTGATACTAAACCAATCGATATCGTCACCCGTCATGTAGATGACCTTAGGTTTTTCCCTGCCGTGTCTTGTACTTGGGTGCCGAGAGTGCCAGTCGGGAGGGAAGTGGAATAGCGAACACACCCACAGCCACAGCCACTTTACAGATATGTGCGCTGAGATACACCTCTCCTCGTTACGCACGTTGATCAGCGCGGACGGCGACACCCGCGAACACCACGCTGGCGCCCGTCGCCACGCGACGATAAGCGTGACCAAATGAATGGTGCAAACTTCGGGGCAGAGTCGCAAAATATCCGTAGCAAGGATCGATGTGACGTAAAAGTACCGATACCGGCGAAGGGAAGAAAATGCGGCGGGGTGTCGTTTGAACGGATCAGGC
>JAFAUR010000595.1 GCA_019243205.1 Acidobacteriaceae bacterium
ACCCCTTGGCATGGAAACAATTACGCATTCTCGCTGTAGAGGCGAACACAACCACACAGGCATTAGGCGAGGAAGCAATCAATTTGCTATTCGCCAAGCATCAAATTAACCGCAGCGCGTGAAGCCGATGATTAAGCTGACCCGCTCCAAACCCTCAAGCAACGTGCATCGTTTCTATGCCATTCACGTCGCGCCGACGCTCTTCGGGCAATGGGGCCTGATTAGCGAATGGGGCCGGATAGGTTCAGCAGGGCAGGTGAGGGAGCAGCTTTTCGACAGCCAGCCAGCAGCAGAAGCCGCGCTTACAAAACGCATGACAGTCAAAATCCGGCGTGGTTATATCCGGGCCACCTCGGAGGCAGCATGAGCGACTCGCAGCGCATCGATGCCGAACTAGCGCGAGCGCTCGAAAGTCTAGGGCGTGCCGTTAAGGCCAATCCGCATAGCGAAGAAGCCAAACCGAAGCCCCCAGCAAAGATTATTCAGCTTCCCTTCTGGCCGGAGCCAGTGCGCGGAATGCCGAATCCGGTTCTACGCTCAGCCCTGTTTTCCGCTGTCCACAGCAAAGACCGTCGCTTTATCGACCGCGAACTAATCGCCGCTGTCAATGGCGTCGAAATTCGCTTTACCGGCAAGCAACTCAATCAGGAAGACCTCGAATTGTGCGCCGAGATTTTCCATCTTGCCCGCCTTCACCCACTCGGTGATACATGCCACACCACGGCGCATGGTCTGCTTAAGACCCTCGGATGGTCTACGGGAAAATACCAGCACGAGCAGCTTCATGAAGGCTTACTTCGGCTTCAAGGCCACAGCGTCGAAATCAACGGGCCACGTTTTGACTATTTCGGCTCCCTTGTCCTTGAAGGCATCAAGGACAAACTCACGCGCCATTATCTTATCAAGGTAAGCCCGAAGATCGCGCCCCTGTTCGACAACGGCTGGACCGGCCTACATGCCGAACAGCGCCGCAGATTACGGCGCAAGCCGCTTGCGCTTTGGCTACATGCCTTTTACGCCAGCCACGATAAGCCTTTTCCGTACAAGGTCGAAACCCTGCGCGAGCTATCAGGAAGCCGCACCGCTAACCTCTTTCACTTTCGAAAGGCCCTACGGCGGGCGCTCACAGAGCTAATAGCGGCGGGCGCAATCGCCACCTACGAGATTGACGCCGCCGACCTCGTGCACGTCCACAAGCTTCCGACCATCACCCAAAAATCTCGCAAATAAGGCACGGTGTTCGAGCGATGCAGGCACGGTGTTCGAGCGATGGGCATCGCTCGAACACCGTATTTTTTCCCTTGAAAATCAAGCACTTTTCGATTTTGCCGTTTTTGCTAGAACTTTTTTAGAACTTTTTTAATCAGGCAGCGCCGCGCGCCTTCGGCTTCGCGGCATAAGCGGATCTCGGCCTCTGGCCTCGAACCTCTCAGAAAAGAAATGCGGAGCGCCCTATGGGCGCAACTTTTTTAGTTTTTTCAGAACAGAACCGCGCACCGCCTGTTCAGGCGGAGAGAGGCCAGCAACAGACAAGGGGCACCGTGACTCGGGAATTTTTGACCCCCTGTGCGTTGGAGAAAAAAAGAATGGGGAACACTGGCCGGGGGCTAAAGACGCCTCTGCGGGCATTCTAGGCAGCCCGGCAATAGAGAAACACGGCGCGGGGCTAGGACTTATCCACGCCCGCACGTAGCGAAGCCCCCACAGCGTAGCGCAGTGCGGGGGTGGGTAAGTCCGCTAGGAACCGCAGTGTAGGGTGGGGCCGCCGTGGTGGTCGGTCGCGACGGCCCCTTTCGCGCATCTCCCAAACCTGACAGGCGCGGTGGACTGTCCGCGCATTTAATTATACGCCAGCCCACCAGATGGTGCGAAGGCAAAATTGCCCGTTCATGGCGGAAACCGGAAATTTCCCGCGTTTCAAGCCCTTCGGCCTTGCCGGTGTTTTCCCATCGGGCGGCGCGGCATTAACGCTGATTTCTATTTGCACTTTTTCCCTTCGGTGCTATCGACGGCCGTTTTTCAACGCACAGCGTTTTGGGGGGAGTATGGCTGAGGAAGAAAAAAAGACGCATATCGAAATTCACATCACCACATATGGTAACGAGCTAACGAAGTGGTATGCCGTCACACCTAGACTCCTTGCAGATGTCCAAAGAGAGATATTTGACAGAGCGAGGACGCCAACTGCAGAGACACTAAATGAAGTGCTGCGGGTCGCCGGTGCGCCCCTTGACCGTGAGGATGGACCAGCTTTTTTGCTTGTTAAACCAACAGGCTATCGTCATGAAGAATGGTATCGCGACGGCAGGTACCACCGCGAAAATGGGCCTGCTTACCTTCTTTCCGATCCTAACGGAGAGCGCGTACAAGCTTGGTACTGCAACGGCTTGCGTCATCGTGAGGGCGGGCCTGCATATGTGGCTGACGGGCCAAGCGGCACGTTGAAAAATGGTTCAAAAACGATTGCCCAATAACTCCTAAAGCCAAACTCGAACTCATCCCCGGCGTAAAAGTTCATCCACCTAAACCCTAGCCAGCCGAGTAGACATAACGGCGAGTTATCCGAAGGCGCGTTGTGGCGGAACGCCGAGCGCGAGCAGACGGTTCCTGCGAAACAGAGATTGTTGAAGCTGCTTTTTAAGAGCCAGCCTTTTTCTTTCAGAAATTCCCGGTCGCGTTCGGCAGTGATGGCGCGTTCGAGAACTTGCTTCACCGCCGACCGTGTTTCTTCATGCACTTCAGCATCGGCGATGTGCGCCGCGCCGATGAGCACCTTGAGGCGGGTGTCATCTTTGCGGCCTGTTCCTTGTGACGGGTTTCGATAGCCATGATTTGCGCCTTGGTTTTTTTTTGCACTTCTGTGTTGGCCTTTAGCCAACACATGCAGGAGCGGCTTCCTGCCGCTCCACAGACCGCGCCGTCCGGCGCGGGAAAAAGGAGGCAGGGTTGCCAGCGGCGAGAGACATAGCCAATGACAACTGGCGCATTGCAGGCTCATTGCACATGCGCGGCCTGTGTCTCGCCCGCGTCAGCGCGCGCGATGTGTCCGCGAACGAGCGCCGATTGTCGGGATACCGGCAGTATGTCAAAGACCACCCGGAAGACGCGCGGCGCTACGGGATCCGTCAACCGCATGAACTGAGCGAGGGCCAGCTTGTGCTTGTTGACATCGAAAACGGTGAGCCGTGGATCTACCTGTTCAGCGAGGTACTGACGGCAACCGAACGTCGCGAGCTAAGGGAATATATCCTGAGCCTCGATTCTTCCGGGCTTCCCGACATAGCAAGCGCGGCGAAGGAACTGCAAATGCCGCTTGCGCAGCCGGAAGAACCGAAGGACGCCAGCGAAACGCAATGGTTGCGCTTGCGGGATTTGGTGCGCCGGTGGGGCTACAGCCGCCAAGGCGTTCAGAAGCTCATCAAGCGTCCCGATTTTCCGCCGCCGTGTTTGGTTCTCGACAGCGGCAGGAAACGATTATGGGCGGCGAAGGATATTGAGAACTACGAACGTGACCGCCCCGAACTGCACAGCGAGGCGGCGAAGATTTTGAAGGTCAAGGCATTCGCGCGGGCGCTGCGCAAAGGACGGCAGCAGCCAAGCGCGTGAGGTTTTGGCGCATGGCGATTTTTCATCTGCATGTGAAGTCGGTATCGCGCGGGCAGGGCAAGAGCGTGGTTGCCAAAGCCGCGTACAATGCCCGCGAAAAACTGCGCGATGAACGTGACGGCGCGTTGAAGGATTACAGCCGCCATAACGATGAGCCGGTTTTCTCCGGCATCTTCGCGCCGAAGGACGCGCCGGAATGGGCGCAGGACCGCGAGCGATTATGGAACGCGGTTGAACAAGTCGAGAAGGCGAAGAATGCGCAGCTTGCCATTGAAATCACCGGAGCCTTGCCGCATGAGTTCACCGACCAGCAGCGGGAATGGCTTATCAAGGATTTTGTGCGCGAGGAATTTACCCGCAAGGGCATGGTTGTTGACCTGAACATTCATCCGCCGCCGCGCGAGCCTGAGCGCGAGGGTGACAAGCCCAATCATCATTTCCACGCGCTCATTGCCTTGCGTGAAATCGGACCGGACGGTTTTGGCGAGCGCGTGCTTAATACACAAGATTGGGAGCTTGAGAAGCAGCGCGTCGAACACTGGCGCGAGAAGTGGGAATACCTCGTTAACCGCCACCTCGAACGGCATGGGTTTGAGCAACAGATCGACCGGCGCACCTTGGAAGCACAGGGCATTGACCGCGAGCCGACCCAACATCGCGGCCCCACCGTCGATGCCATGGAGCGGCGCGGCCTCGAGCCCGAGCGCGGCCGAACCGGACCCGAAGCGCCCGAGATACAAGCGACCGTGGAACTGCCGCCGCCGATAAAGGACCGGGTGGCGGAATGGTGGCAACGCATCGAGCAGGCCATCGACAAGGGCGGCGGTTACGAACAGGCCCGCGAGCGTGGATGGCTCAATCAGCCCTATGGTCCCGACGAGCTTCAACAGCTTCGCGAGTTTCGCAGCGAAATTCTGGGCATGCGCCAGCAGCTTAATATCGAGCTCGCCGACCGTGAGCTTGCGCCCGAATATCGCGCGGCGCTGCGCGCGGCGGCGGGCGAGTTACGCGACCTTCACCACGACACCAGCAAGCACATTGCGATGCTGGCGCTTAAGCAGTCCGCCTATGAACCGAAAGTGATTGAAATGGGCCGGTCGCGCCTCAATGAATTTGAACACATGTTCGACCGCGCCGCCGGCAGCGTCAGCGACATCGCCGCCGGCTTCGCCGACATGGCCGGCAAAGCAGTTGAGGCATTGGTTGATTTTTTCATGACGCCGAGCTTGCCGACGCCTGAACTGATGGCTGCGCGGCGTGAAGCGCGGGAAACCAAAATCGAGCGTGCTGAATATGAGACCCGGCGCGGCAACGAGGATGACATTCAACGCGCCCGCACCCATGAGCAGGAACAGGCCAAGCGCGAGCAGGAAGCGCGGAAATTTCATGAACAGCAACGCCACGACCGCGGCCTTGATGGCCGCGAGCGATGGGAGCGGGAACGATGACAGCCGGGCGGGTCATCGAAACCCGCCCGGCACAAACAAGACCAGCGCCCGGGTTAATTGCCAGCATCAAACTCCTGTTCAAGGAAGCGCGCGCCTGCCTTGCACATGCACCGCAACCGAAGCGAAAAAAGCGCCGCAGCAGCGGGGAAACGCGAGAAGCCTTCAGGTATGCGGCGGTTCATGCGGCCTTGTCGGAAATGGCGGTGTATCTTCACTACGCGCCGCCTGCATACGACGAAGCGGAGCGCATCTGCCGCTGGCACGAAAACAATCAGCAGCCCGCGGAACAAGACCACACCGCCGCTTCAGCGCAGCACAATTTTCTTTCCCTGCATCTGTAAGCCTGCTAAACGCGGCGCATGTCCGAAGCCGACGACCAGCCACCGGAAAGCCGCTACACCCACACCGCTTGGGCGCCCTATTATCTGCGCGGAAAATTCGTGGAATGGGTAAAAGTCGGGCGCGGCTACATCGAAACCGACGAGCAAGGCAACCAGATTTCGCACTCCTACACGAATGCTAGCGTCCGGGGCGATATTGGCTATATCCGCCTGTGGCCGGGACACAAGCCGCCGCCGCTGCCCGGAGCGCAGCCCAAACGTCCGCAGCAGGACGAGTAAACCCACACCCAAAACCCCGCCAGTGTTTTCCAACTTACCAACGGCGCACCGGCTCGCCGGGTTTGACCGGCTCGGCCCGCCGCTTATGCAGGCGGCGGGCTTCCCTACGTGCGCCTACGGCCACACCGTCCTTGCCGA